>CAMTOX010000103.1 GCA_947074225.1 uncultured bacterium | reverse complement strand
AAGTAAAGAATGAAAGAGAGAAGAAGAATAAGAGGAAAAGGAAAAAAAGTATAAGTGAAAAGAGGTAATAGAATAAATCTCTTCAAACAAGCGACCCTGAAAAAAGTAGACGGAGAGAAGGTGTAACCAGTTTGAAATGCAATTAGAGGCGGTAATACATACGCGAACAGAAAGATACTAGAGATAATAACGCTTTGCTAATGAGACTGGAGAGACAAGGGCAGAGAGAAAAAAACTTCCTAATAAGAATAATAGTAATAATGTGTATTTGGTCGACATAAACGATAAATTATTTCAGTTGTATAACATTTTGGCAACAAAGATAATAAAATCCTATTACCATTTTATAGTCGTTAGAGTAGGTTAGGCCATCTTAGGTTTAATCTACACATTAAATTATTTTTTTAGATTTATATATTGAAATATATGAAAGAGGTAGAAAAATATTGATAATGATGCAATTATTACCTTATGCTCTATGTTATAATAAACATAGAGAAAAGTAACTTTTAAAAGATAAGTAGATTTAGTTCTACTCTTTGTTCTAACTTTTTGAAGGGAAATTTTAAGGTACTATAACTTTTAATCCAAGTGGTATAGCTTTAATAAGAATATTTCTCGACACGCCAGAAGCCTCACCATCAAAATGAAAAGGGGTGTTTGGCGGTAATACCAATTCTATTTCAGAACAGGTAAATGTCTCTACATATCTCACCTTGTCTATCTGCTTTAGAAATAGGGTAGCTCCCAATCTTAAAGCGCCAAAGAAACCAAAGGGATGCACAATAGTAACATTGAGAAGGCCATCTTGAAAATCGGCCTTTGGTGCAATGTAGGCATTATTTCCTAACTGTTGAATGTTGGCAATATTTATTACAAAAGCTTTCTGAGTAATGCTCTTACCATCGTATTTTAAAAGATACTCTTTGGGCTTATATTTAAAATATTCACGAATGGTTAATCGCAGGTAGTTTATAAAACCACGCTTTGATTTATCGGCAAAGAGATGGCTAATGTGGGCATCGAAACCTATGCCACAGGTGCAAAAAAAGGGAGTACCATTGGCGGTGCCATAGTCAATATTTAGCACTTTCTTTCGTTTAATGGTTTCTAAGGCGTTGAATGGTAGTAAAGTAGAGATGCCTAAGTCGCGGGCCAAACCATTTCCGGAACCTAAAGGAAGTATCCCTAAAGCGGTATTGGTATGTACTAAAGCGCTGGCAATCTCATTTACGGTACCATCGCCACCAACGGCAACCACTGTGGTGGCACCAGATTCGGCAGCTGCTTTTGCAAGCGAATGGGCATGACCCTTATGAGTGGTATATTTAAATTCTAAATCATATTCTGTTGCCAACATACGCGTGGCCATGGCTATCCAATTGGTTTTACCCCATGTGCCTGAATGTGGATTTACTATGAAAATGATTTGTTTTCGCATGAAAATCTCATTTATTGTATGATAGGAACTTTAAATATAAGATAAATAAAACGATATGAGTAAGAGATGCTAGTAAAATAATATCTCTAAAGAAGAAAGGTAACTTTCATACTTAAATAGATAATAACCATAATAACTGAACTTCTATATTCAACTCTTAGGTAACTCCTATTCTATAAAAATGTTTTTAGTATCTTATTTAATAGCTAAATAATAGAAACAATGAACTATTTAATATTCAACGTCAATGAAGGTGATTTATTGCACAATTATAATTAACTCCCTAACTCTATTTGAATGACTGGAGGCATTTTAAACTCTAAATTTTGGCAATAATCAATCGTATATTAAATAACTACACGAATAGACTCTTGTTTAATAGCGTTTTAAATGGAAAATTATAAAAGTCTATTTTATAATGACCACCTTGTTAAAGAAAAACTATAAAATTCCACAATCTATTATGACGCTTTCGTATAGCCCATTAGGTATGTGGTGCTCTAATAGTTTATCTACTCTTTAACCCGGAATGTTGAGTTAAGAGATTTAGCAATTGTTTTATTCTGATATAGTTCTCTATACACTGAAATACAATTACTAAATATCTCGTCTCTTTGCAAATAGCTCATTTGTTGTCTTAACAGAATGTATAGAGTTCTGTTAATAGAAATGCTCTTAAGCTTTCTCTTCGCCTCCAAATTCCATTAAATAGGTTTTAATGAATTCGTCAATATCACCATCCATAACGGCATTAACGTTAGAAGTTTGATAGTCTGTTCTATGATCTTTTACACGTCGGTCGTCAAAGACATAAGAGCGAATTTGCGATCCCCACTCAATCTTCTTCTTTCCGGCCTCAATTTTAGCTGTTTCAGCACGACGTTTTTCTAATTCCAACTCATAGAGTTGCGATTTTAATAAGCGTAATGCATTCTCTTTATTTTTTGGTTGGTCGCGACTCTCGGTATTTTCAATCACAATCTCATCGGGTTGTTCTGTTACCGGGTTAATAAATTTATAGTGAAGACGTACTCCCGACTCAACCTTATTTACGTTCTGTCCACCAGCACCACTCGAGCGGAAGGTATCCCATGAGATATTGGCTTGTGCAATCTCAATCTCAATAGTATCGTCTACCAAAGGCACAACGAATACCGAAGAGAATGAGGTCATACGTTTTCCTTGAGCATTGTATGGCGACACACGTACCAAACGGTGTACACCATTTTCACTCTTTAAGAAGCCATAGGCATATTCGCCATCTACTTGGAAGGTAATAGATTTAATACCCGCCTCATCACCATCTAAGATGTTAGATATTTCAACTTTATAACCTTGTTTCTCGCAATAGCGCATATACATACGCATAAGCATCTCTGCCCAATCTTGTGCTTCAGTACCTCCTGCACCAGCAACAATCTTTATCACAGCCCCCAACTTATCCTCTTCACGACGTAGCATGTTGCGCATTTCAAGATCCTCTATCAGTGTAATGGCATGTGTGTAAGCTTCATTGAGTTCTTTTTCTGTAATGGCTTCTTCTTTAAAGAAATCGGCTGCGATCACTAACTCTTCGGCGGCTCCCTTAACACTATTATAGCCATTAATCCAGAATTTTATTCCCTTTACTTTTTTCATCTGCTCCTCGGCACGCTTCTGATCGTTCCAAAAATCGGGAGCATGAGTTTTCAACTCTTCCTCTTCCAATTGCACCAATCGCGACTCTATATCTAAATAGCGATAGAGTGCCTCTACACGTTCTTGAATCTCTTTTATTTGATCTGAAGTAATCATACTGTTTATTTAATAGACTAATTTATTGTATCGTTTTTATCTGTTATACTTCTACTACTTTTATACCAAAATAAGTGGCAAACATCCCAATTGATGTTAGCCACTTATAATTATTTCCTATTTTATATCAACCGATATTTTTCTTCTTTGGATATTTACGGAACCAACTACTCATTTTTAACTGAATAACGCCAAATAGTGCTTCGCTAAATATGCCACCGCTCATTTTAGATGTTCCTAACTCTCTGTTTACAAACACAATAGGAACCTCTTTGAGGGTAAATCCACACTTGTAGGCAGTAAATTTCATTTCTATTTGGAAAGCATATCCTTTAAAACGTATCTTCTCCAACTCTATGGTTTGCAATACCTCACGTTTGTAACATACAAAACCGGCAGTGGTATCGGCCACTTTTAGACCGGTAACGAATTGCACATATTTAGAGGCAAAGAACGACATCATAACGCGTCCCATAGGCCAGTTCACCACATTCACCACATTATTCACATACCTCGAACCAATAGACATATCGGCACCATGAATGGCACAAGCATCGTAGAGCTCTAATAGCTTTGGTACTGGATGTGAGAAATCGGCATCCATCTCAAAAGCATAGCTATAGTCACGATCTAATAACCATTTAAAACCAGCTATATAAGCTGTGCCTAAACCTAACTTACCACTTCGTTCCACAAGATGTAATGACTCAGGGAATTCGCTCTGAAGACCCTTAACAATTGTTGCTGTGCCATCGGGAGAACCATCGTCGATGATTAAGATGTGGAATGCTTTAGGTAAATTAAATACAGCACGGATAATGCTCTCTATATTCTCCTTCTCGTTGTAAGTGGGGATGATAACTATGGAATCGGACATAATGGTATTTATTTTCGGTATGCTATTATTTTCAGACAAATGTAATCAAATTATACTAAACTCAAAAATTATTATAATGATTTTTTATCATTGACAATTCCACTAGAGAAAGTTATTTTTTAGTTTAAATAATTAGATATATAAATCTTGCTTTTTAAGAAAATCTAAAATTAATTCTTTGACTTACATTACGTAAGCGCATCGCTATGGTTTTTATTAGTTCTAATAGAGTATATTTCTTAATGGGCTATTCGAGATCTATGCTTGTGAAATTATTTTTCAAGCATGATCTTTTTAGGCTAAATAGTATGTTTTAAGTCAGAAAGAGCACTTTATGTTGGCTATACCATTATTTCATTTTATAAGTAGATAATTAGTTTGTACACTCTATTGATTTGTTAAGAGCGTATGCATATAGATTCATTATGCATATTTATCTGTAATTGTTTAACAAAAGTATTTAATAATAAGCCTCTATATTGCTTACAAAGTGTCAGCATAAAGTGATTAAATAGGGACCAAAGCGGGATCCTATATCCGATTTTGGTCTCTATTTATTCCCTCATTGCACCCTCTTTGTAGGCTATTTGACTTTTAAATGAATATAAATGGTATATTCTCACGCTTAACGTATCTATGAACAATAGTGTTTATAATAATAACAATAGATGTTATTTCTTAAATAGAGTGGAGCCATTTGAGGTATTACAGTCTAGTGTATTTAATAGTCAATTAAAAGATGACACGCGCACTTCGATAATAGAAGTGTGCGTGTCATTTCATGTTATATTATTGCAATAAACGTTGGTGTAGCTCTTGTCTCACCGAATCAAATGCCTGTTGTTCTATTTCAGGTATGGGTTCAACCGGTGGCGACTCTAATTTTAGTGGGTTTATGGGTTGTCCGTTTTGCCACACTCTAAAATCCAAGTGGGCACCGGTGCTAGTGCCTGTACTGCCTACATAACCAATTACTTGACCCTGTTTTACGTGAGTTCCCACAGTTATGCCGGGTCCGAATTTAGAAAGATGCAAATAAGCAGTGGTGTAGGTACCATTGTGCTTTACCTTCACGGTATTACCACCTCCACCTTTATAGGCGCGTTCGGTTACAACACCATCGCCAATACTCATTACCGGAGTGCCGGCAGGAGCGGCATAGTCTATACCGGTGTGCGCACGAACGGTTTTATGTACCGGATGCTTACGGGAATAGCTAAAATGCGAAGAGATGCGCGAGAACTGCAATGGCGCTTTTAAGAATGCTTTCTTTAAGCTATTGCCTTGCTCGTCCCAATAGCCTTGTTTGTTATCGTAAGCATAATAGTAGGCATGGTAAGGTTTACCGGCATGAGTGAATATGGCAGCATGAATGTTACCTATACCTACAGATTGAGAATCTACAAAGAGCTCTTCGTAATATATGGTGAAGGAGTCCTTAGCTTGAAGACCGAAAAAGTCGATGTTCCATGCATAGATGTCGGAAAGTTTTAAAGCCAATTGTATGTCTAAACCTGCTCCAACCACAGCATTCCATAACGAGGAGTTTATAGTGGCCTGAGCGGTGCGTAGCTCACTGCGTACCTCTTTCTTACCACGGTAAGCACGCAATGAGTCGGGTAGGGTAAAGACCACATATTCTATTGGCGACTCAATGTAAACAAAATGATGTAATATAGCCAGCGAATCGTTACTATAGTAGGCATAGTATGGTTTGTTGGCACGTAGATTTCGTACGTTGAAAATTGTATCGTGAATGGTGCTTAACTGATGGATGCTTTGACGGTTCGCACCTAAGGTGTTAAACAGAGTACCCAAACTTTGGCCATTCTGAATGGTACCCTCTATACGGGTTAAACTATCGACGGGGAAGCCAAATTCTATGCGCGGCTCAATCACTACGGGTTCAACTTCGGCAACAACGGCTTTCTCTGGTTTGTTGCCACAGCCTATTAATAAAAGAAGGCTGAATAAATAAATAACTCTTTTCATTCTTAATGATGGGGTATGGGTGAGAATGTAATTATTTCGGTGTTTTAATAATAGCTCTTATATGAGTCTTGAATGTTGCTTTGCTCGATTCTTTGAGTAAAGAGAAAGAAACTTGGGTGGTATCTATTCAGAAAAGAATCAGATTAGATACATTGCCATTTCTCAAGATAACAAATAGAGGTTAGTCATTTAAAATTTTATGTGTGGCTCTACTTTTTCTACTTTATTCAACATGGCATAGCAAATATATCCCTCTGGGTGATATCCCATTTGCTTTACCAATTCCATATAGTTAGACACTTGTTTATGGTAAACACTCTCCTCGTGTGTACCAAACTTATAATCTACAATCACTACTCGTTCTCCTTGAAGCATAACGCGGTCGGGTCTGTAGGTCATTCCTTGCGGCGTTATAATTTCTGCTTCGCGCAACACGCGGTAGTTACCGGAGAACCAATCTTCTGTTTCGGGAATCTTGAAGAACTCTTGAAGTTGTGAGCGTAAGGTTTCAACCTCTTTCTCGGTAATGATTCCTTGCGAAAGAAACTCATGTAGTGCCTGTTCAATATCCTCCTTTGTGGTGATATGCTCCAGTAATTCATGCATGATATTACCAAATAAGCGTTGGCTTTGCAATGGCGACTCATTAACAATTTCCCAATGGTCTTGGTTCTCGAAACGTAATTTAAGACGACTTTCCACCTTGTCTATCTTGTCGGAAATATATTCATCTTGTATTAATCGTTCTGCATTGCTTTTACTCTCTCGGGTGTCAACTGT
>CAMTOX010000102.1 GCA_947074225.1 uncultured bacterium | reverse complement strand
GATCTACACTATAGCCTACACTCTTTCCCTACACGACGCTCTTCCGATCTATGCGGTATTAGGCTGTAAGAATGTAAATAAAGATATCCCAACCGAATAATTAACCAAATCTAGTAACTCATTAAAACGACTCCCGCAATAGTGGCGGATTAATAATAATGGATATGGAAAAACCTTATGTTGTCGGTATAGATATCGGCGGACAAACAAGTAAAATTGGGGTTGTAGATGCGCGTGGTAATGTGTTGGTTCAAACAGCGATTCGTTCCGACAATCATACCGAAGCAATTCCTTTTATTGACGACTTAAGTAAAGCTGTGGTAGACCTAGTGAACCAGGTGAGCAGCATGGACCACATACGTGGTATTGGCATCGGTGCTCCGAACGCTAACTACTACAATGGTAAAATCTATAAGGCCGTAAACCTTAAATGGGCTAAGGACGATGAGATTCCTTTTGCTGCCTATTTATCTGAACGCCTTGGCGTGCCTGTGGTATTAACTAACGATGCTAATGCTGCTGCAATGGGCGAGATGACCTATGGTGCAGCACGTGGTATGCGTAACTTCATCATGATAACTTTAGGCACCGGTGTAGGTAGCGGTATTGTAATCAATGGCGAGGTGGTGTATGGCTACGATGGTTTTGCCGGCGAACTTGGACACGTGACAGTGGTACGCGAAAATGGTCGCCTATGTGGCTGTGGACGTAAAGGCTGTTTAGAGGCCTATGCTTCGGCAACCGGTGTAGCACGCACAGCAAAAGAGATTCTGGAAAGCACCAATCGCGATAGCTTACTTCGTGAACTTCCTGTAGATAAGATAGCCTCTAAAGATGTTTATGAGGCGGCAGTGAAAGGCGATGAGGTGGCTAAAGAGATTTTTGAATATACCGGAAAAATCTTAGGACAAGCCTGTGCCGACTTCGTGGCATTTAGTGCTCCAGAAGCAATCGTGATGTTTGGTGGGTTAACACGTGCTGGCGACTTCATTATGAAGCCTACCATTGATAACCTTAACGAAAGTGTCTTCCCACATTGGCGTAACAAGGTGAAAGTAATCAAATCGGATCTTAAAGAGAGCGATGCGGCAATTCTTGGCGCTAGTGCTTTGGCTTGGTAATTGATACCTTAACATATGAAGAGCACCCTTGTGATGACATGTTGCAAAGGTGCTCTCAATTTTTTAGTATATGACCTTTTATTATTGAACGGATATGAAGTTAACAAACGAATGGTTTAGCACCATGGGCGAAACAGATAGTGGCGTGCCTATGTTTATAAGTGGACGCGATGATATTGAAGCATTTCGTCTTTCTCAGAAGTTTAAGGAGCGCATAGAGGTGACTTGGAGCTATACGCCAGAGCACAATAGAATGCCCTCGGAGAAGGAAGCAGAGCTTATGGAAGAGGTACAACTGCTGCTGCAAGCAAAGATGGAGAAAGATAAGTTAGCCATTTTGACTTCTATTTATACCGGAGATGGCGAACGTACTTGGGTCTTTTATGCCCGTACCTCTAAAGTCTTTGGTGAGCGGTTGAACGAGGCTTTAGAGCCATATGATATGCTACCTATTTCACTCTATGTGGAGATAGACCCGGAGTGGGAAGAGTATCAGGAGATGGCCGAGATAAAGATTATCGACCCGGAATAATAGTTACCCATAGTAATAAAAAGAGACCTCTTTAGATTAGTCTAAAGAGGTCTTTTTTACTGTTTGAATGTGCGATAGCTTAAAGCGTTTCTCTACTGCAATTCTAGTCCCAGTTTCTGTTTTAATTGACTTAAAGAGCCATTCTCTTCCAACATTTTGTTGAATCGCTCTTCGGGTGTCATTGCATCTACCGACTCTTTGCTCAGATCTAAGTTAAGCGTCAGTTCGATACTTTTATTTTGTAGCGCATTACGTAGCCAACTTAAGATACGCTGCTTATGATCGCCCAGACGTTCTATCTGATTTTTATTTACCAGATGTACCACTACGGTTCCATTCTCCATTAGTAGAGGTTTGAAGTTGAGCATGATATTGGTGGTGTGTGCCTCTTTATCTATTGCTCGTGCATAGTTGCACCAAGCCTCTATGAGTTGTTTCTCTGTGAATGGCTGGTCGACTTCTATCTCTGCACTTCGTTGCATCTCTGCGGTAGGTTCATTTACCTGGCCAGTTTTACGGGCAATCTCGCCAGGC
Source organism: uncultured bacterium (assembly GCA_947074225.1). Taxonomy (GTDB): domain Bacteria; phylum Bacteroidota; class Bacteroidia; order Bacteroidales; family Paludibacteraceae; genus CAMTOX01. The sequence continues at coordinate 4,699 of CAMTOX010000102.1, read as the reverse complement.
CTTGTAGGTGCCTTGGGTAGTGGCTTTAAGCGTGATACACTGCCATTGCCTGTGGCAGTGGGCTGAGGTGTACTACCTCTGGTTGTAGCACCTGTTCCAGCTGTAGTGTGACTATTGCCGGTAGCAGGTGTAACCGTTTGAGATGGAGTTGCAGCTGTTGCAACTGGATTTATCACCGGAGCTGTGGCAACAGCTATTTTCATCAACTCCGGCTTAGCTTTTTTTGAAGCATCGCTATTATCAATAATACTACAGAGCCTAATAAGTAGCACCTCCACTAATAGCCGTTTGTTACGACTTTGGCGGTAGTTTAAATCGCACTCGTTAGAGAGCTCTAATGCTTGATATAGAAATGCTGGTGGGCACTGCTGCGCCTGTTCACGATAACGTTGCGCAATAGCTTCGCCCACTTCAAGAAGCGGTATGGTTTGTGCGTCGCGACTTACCATGACATCACGAATATGTTCTGCCAACCCGCCAATGAAATATTGGGCCTCAAAGCCTTTGTTGAGTACTTCATTGAAGATTAACAAGGCTTGAGTGACATCTTTATTTAGGAAAGCTTGAACTAAGCGGAAGTAGTAGTCGTAGTCTAAGATATTCAAATGCTCTATGACACTTTGGTAGGTTATCTTTCCTTGGCAGAAGCTAACTACTTGGTCGAAGATAGAGAGTGCGTCGCGCATAGCCCCATCGGCTTTCTGAGCCACGACATTTAAAGCCTCTAACTCTGTGGTTACCCCTTCCTGACTTGCCACATACTGCAGATGCTCTACCGTGTCGTTGACACGTATGCGGTTGAAGTCGTAGATTTGACAACGTGAAAGGATAGTAGGGATGATTTTATGCTTCTCGGTAGTAGCCAAAATGAATATGGCATGCGCAGGAGGCTCCTCAAGGGTTTTCAAGAAAGCATTGAAGGCTTGGTTAGATAACATATGGACCTCGTCAATAATATAGACACTATATTTTCCTATCTGAGGTCGGATACGTACTTGTTCTACTAAGTTACGAATATCGTCGACTGAGTTGTTAGATGCCGCATCAAGTTCATGAATATTGAACGAACGTTGTTCATTAAAACTCTTACACGACTCACAAGCATTACATGCTTCGCCTTCGGCAGTAAGATTCATGCAGTTGATGGTCTTTGCAAAGATACGAGCACAAGTGGTTTTACCTACGCCACGTGGGCCACAAAACAGATAGGCGTGAGCTAAATGTTGCGTGGCAATAGCATTCTTAAGGGTAGCTGTAAGTGATTGTTGGCCGATGACCGATCGGAAGTTACTCGGACGGTATTTGCGGGCCGATACAATGTATTGTTCCATAGATTCTCTTTATGTATGAGAGTATACAAGCATCACACTATGAAGTGGTTCACTTAGTGGATGTTGCAAATTTTTGATAGATGCAAATATACTTATTATTCATTATATCTACAATCTATCGTGCACTCTTTTATTCCTTTAGAATATTACAACACCTTTATTTTTTTTGTTCTATCATAGGGTTAGTAGTTTGATGCTTTGAAGGAGTATTCTTTTAGATTAAAAAAGAAATACTATTGTTTTATTGCATAGTTGTGAATGATTATTGTATCTGATAACATATTATGCTCTTTTTTTTTGAAAGATATCTTTCGGAATCAGTTTTCTGATACCTTTTAAATGATTATCTTTGCATCACTTTGGTTTGCTATGATACTGCAGTTCATGTAGTGAGCAATTAAAGGGGAATCTCGTGAAATTCGAGAACAGTCCCGCTGCTGTGAGTTTACCACACTTTATGTGTGGTTCATGACAACATCTACGGCCACTGGTATTCTACCGGGAAGGCAGTTGTATAGAAAAACAAGTCAGAAGACCTGCCAGAGTAAGTTGCCCATAGGGGTATAACCACATTAACATACGCTTTCGAGGTAAGAGCGTTATGACTATGCATCTGAAAAATATAATTCATAAACATACGTTTGTATTGTGCTCTGTAGTAATACTATTACTCTGGAGTGGTGATGTTGTACAGGCTCAGCACAGCTTTCTTATGGATACTGCTGCGGTTCATAATCTCCCCGAAGTGACCATAGTAGAACAGGCAAATAGAGACGAGTTGCGTGCTACGGCACCCACACAAAAACTTACAGCAAAAGAGTTAGAGTCTATTCATGCATTTCAAGTTAGCGATGCTTTAAAACACTTGAGTGGTGTCACGGTGAAAGATTATGGCGGAATAGGTGGTCTCAAGACTGTTTCGGTGCGTAGTTTAGGGGCTGCGCATACTTCCGTAAGTTATGATGGGGTAACATTGAGCGACACACAGACTGGACAAATAGATTTGGGTCGTTTCAGTTTAGATAATATAGAGTTGCTCTCCTTGAGCAATGGGCAGAGTGATAATATATTTCAACCTGCTCGGCAATTTTCCTCATCGGCAATGCTGGATATACGCACCAAACGTCCAACGGTAAATGATTCTATCAGACTTCATGGCAAAGCATCTCTTAAGGGAGGCTCATTTGGTCTATTTAATCCCTCATATACGATGGAAAATATGCTTTCTAACCATTTGTCTTTGTATAGTAGCGTTGAATGGATGAGTGCTAATGGCGCCTATCCTTATGTGTTGAACTATGGTGTGGTAGGTGTGGATAGTAGCTCTGTAGAGCGTCGCAAAAACTCCGATGTGCAGAATCTCAGAATAGAGTCTACTCTTTATGGCTCAGATTCAATTCAAGATGGACATGTAAAGCTCTACTATTTTCAGTCGGAAAGAGGATTGCCCGGTGCCACCATCTTTTATAATACCGAGAACTTCTCCTCACAACGTGTGTGGGATCGCACACTATTTGCTCAAGGGCATTATCATCGACGTTTGTCGCAACAGTTTCGTCTACAGCTTAACGGCAAATATCAGGTGGGGTATTTAAGATATTTGGATCCAACAGTGCATAATAGTAATGGTTTTGAGGACTCTCGCTATTTACAACAAGAGTATTACCTCTCTGCCGGTGCGCTCTATCAACCCTTACTGGGTTTGCAATTTGTCCTCTCGACCGATGGCATTATTAATACTCTCGATGCTAATAGTACCTATTTTAGTAAGCCTACTCGCTATAGTTGGTTAGTAGCATTAACGGGTAAATATGTAAATAATTATATAACAGCATCGGCCTCGCTGCTATCGACATTTGTAAACGATGAGGTAAAGAGAGGTGATGCTGCCGAACAATTCTATAGACTATCGCCATATGCTGGCGTTTCGCTAAAACCATTTCAACAGATAGGCTTTCGGGTTAGGGCTTTTTATAAGAATACATTCAGACTCCCTACTTTTAATGATCTCTACTATCTGAATGTAGGAAATGTGAATTTAAAGCCAGAGAATAGTAATCAAGTGAATGTTGGAGTAACCTTCGATCAAGGGTTTACAAAGTATATTCCTTCTATCTTGCTGAGTGTAGATGGGTACTATAATGAAGTGACGAACAAAATTGTGGCTTATCCCACTAAAAACCTTTTCACTTGGACTATGCTGAATTTTGGAAAGGTTGCTATACATGGTTTGGATATTAATGGTGAAGTAACCTTGATGCCATTTAAAGGATATGCCATTATTTTGGGAGCTACTTACACATACCAACGTGCATTGAATGTTACCGATAAAGATAGTAGGGAGTATGGGCATCAGATACCATATACGCCGCGTATATCTGGTTCAGGGAAGGCAACCTTTGAGACCCCCTATATTAATCTCTCTTATGCGCTTATATGGAGTGGCGACCGTTATGCGGTGAATCAAAACTATGCAGAGAATCGTTTGCCTGGATTCATTGACCAATCTCTTTCGGCTTATTATCGTTTTACTTTTAAAAGCTATGCGATGATGGTTAATGCAGAGTGTTTAAACCTAGCCAATACCAACTATGCAGTAGTGCGCTATTTTCCAATGCCGGGACGTAGCTGGAGAGCTACTATAAGTTTCGAATTTTAATATAGATAATGAGGAAAAGATGAAGAGAATAGAACTTTTAATACTTGCTGTCTTAATGCTTTTTAGTGCTTGCGACGATATGCACGACTTACCAAGTCAAGGAGAGAAACCTGTGGTGAGCGAAGCAACACATCTCTATGTGCTTTGCGAGGGACTCTTTAATATGAATAATAGTACTTTAGCGAGCTATAACTTAAAAACACATGATTGGCAAAACGATATTTTTAGAGCTGTAAATCAACGTGGTTTAGGAGATACTGCTAACGATATGTTAGTGCATGGCGATAAACTTTTTATTGTAGTGAATGTATCGAGTCAGCTAGAAATATTAGAATCTCAAACTGGAAGAGTAATAAAGCAAATCCCGCTTTTTAATGAAAATGGTATTGCACGTCAACCCCGTAACATATGTATATTTCAGGCTAAAGCCTATATAACTTGTTTTGATGGTTATGTCATTCGCATTGATATGGAGCGTTTAGAGATTGATGGTATCTGTAAAGTGGGGCGTAACCCAGAAGGCTTATGTGTGGCAAATAATAAGATTTATGTAACAAACTCTGGGGGATTGGACTTTCCAAAGTATGATAATACTATTTCAGCAATAGAGTTAGAGAACTTTGCTGACATTACGAAGGATGAGGTGCAAAAGAATCCTGCGGAACGTAGTTACGATACACAATACAATATGTATCTCTGGCTCTATCGT
>CAMTOX010000101.1 GCA_947074225.1 uncultured bacterium | reverse complement strand
AACTATTATTGTTCAAAAACAAAACCATTCAAATGTTAATGCATAAATCAAAAAATAAACTAACCTTAATACAGTCTGATTGTCAACTTATTAACAGACAAAGAGACTTTAAAGAGCTTTGAGATAAATAATTTAATTGTGAAAATATACGGTATTAATTAATAAATATTTGTATGTTGAGTATAAAATTAAAAAGTTTAAACAATTATAAACTGACTGATTCTGAGCATTATGAACAATAACAAACTACTACATAAAAAATAAGACCCTCCGACTTCGCAGCCAGAGGGTCTTCACATCATAAATCTAAACAAATATCATTGATGTTGTGTCGATTTAACTTTTCTTCTTACCAGAAGAAGCGTATATCCCACAAACATAAATGCAAATAAGAAGTGTGGAAAAGATAGCGGTGAATCAACTTCACCGGTACCGGAATCACGCTGAAGAATATCGCCGTCCTTTTCAACATCGCCTGCCTTAAGCATATCATCATATCCAAACGGAAGAATATCCTTAACACCAAGCATCTCACCAAATAAGCGACCCTCAACATTTATTAAATCCACACTATATCCTCCTTTATAGCTACTACCAGAAGTAGAAGCAGCAGTTTGATTTAAGGAGGTTGTAGAATAGCTATAACTATAATCTATATTATTATTACTAAAAGGCTGATAGTTCAAAGCCGTAGCATGGCCACATAATACAAACATGCTTGCCATTATACTTATTACAAAGAGAATCTTTTTCATACTACGTTATTTATTTTTTAATTATTGCTACGTTACACTATCAACGAATAATCACCTTCTCGCGAGATACTCCATTTTCGGTAGTAACATCTACCACATATACACCTGAGTGTAAAGTAATCTCTTCAGTTAGGCTATTTAACGAACCACGTTCCATTATCAACTGTCCGTTAACGCCATAAATACGAATGGTTTGAATATAGTTGCTACTTGCCACTACCACCTGTCCATTCACAGGTTGATATACTTTAATGACACCATCTTCTACAACACTCTCTAATTCGGTTGGAGCCTGAGGGACATAACAGATATAGTAACGGCTGTTATCGTCGGCTAACTCAAGTAGTGAAAGGGTTATACCGTCTACTAACGACTGACGAGCACCACTCTTAGCATCGTAAAGCATTAAATGACCATCAAAGTTGTTTACACCGTTAAAAGTCAACGTCAAGCTCTCGGTCTCCAATTCATCTTGAATAGCAATTCCTAAAGGAATCATATCTAAGGTAGATACTATATTTATAGACATGGCCGTATTGCTTGCACTAGTAAATACCGCTGCAGGAGTCATAGCCGACGAGAGCAAGCTTAAACGGCTATCTTCATAACGGTCAAATTCATTTGAAGCACCCTCCATCTCCACAACAGAACAGTGTGAAGTTAAACCATTACGTGTTGCTGTAACAAACAACTGACTCTTATTAGCATTTAAAGCAGAACGGCTACTTTTCATTGGAGCTGAACTCTTCTGAACATCTAAATCAATCATCATAGATGGCGAAATCTTTAAACTTGGCGCTGTGGCTTCATCATCTATGTGAACTAAGAATGAAGTCATTGGAGGAATATTTATTACCGAATCGTAAGCAATAGTAGGATCACTAGATACACCATTCGGATTAACTGTAATAGTACTTCTATCGCCACCATTTAGAATTTCATAAGAACCTGTTAAGTTCATAAAATTATCTTTATGATTCATAAACTTCTCAATATCTAATTCGCATAGATATGGATTGGCCAATAGGTGAGTTCTGGTTTCGAATGAATTTGCCAAGTTAAACTCAACAATAATCTCCTTACCTGCTGTTCCAGCCAATTTATGACCACCTTGCGGACGTTCTACTGTTTCAAACATGCTAGTCTGCTCACCATAACTTCCATAATAGAAATATTGAGTATCGGCCTTTGGCAAACGTACTATCACCTCACTATCGGAGTTATTATTATTCTCTGGAAAGATAGAGTAACCCATACCTACATTAATAGGAGTAACCAAAGCATTGAAAGGAGCAGTCCATTCACTAGCGTTCAAACGAAGGGTATCGCCATTGCGATCCATTGTATAAGCCTCTTCTTTGCTGTTATAGAATGAGGTGTACATGCGATATACTCCACGGCTATCGGGTGAATCTACATCACCAAACAATGGGTTACTATGAACACCCGACGATGGGATATACATATCGCCAGTAACCATACCCTCAAAAGGAGGTGCTATTAAATTCCACTGACCAACCGTTAATGGCATATCTACCCATGCATTGCTATAATTTAATAGGTGTTGTGAACCTAAAAGAGAGTGAGCACCAATATGAATACCACGACAGCTATTAGCTACAAAATTCAAATCGTATTGTATATTGAATTGAGCATTATCGGTAACATCTGGGTAACTTTTTCCACCATTAACGGCTTTAAGAACTACAGAAGTAGAGGCAGGCATTAAAGCATTGGTTGATGCCAATGGCACATAACCATTACCACTATTATCCACATTACCCATATTATCTATCATCACCCAGTTATTATCGCGGTGCCATGAGGTTGACGCATTGCGTGGAGCCCACATAACATATTCGGGAACCACAACAATAGTGAAATAGGCTCCAGTGGCGCAGCTCTCATCGCCAACCAAAGGTAACATCACCATAAAGTCATACCGATGTCCAGCCTTAAATTTCATAGCACTATTTCTATTGTCTAACGACATTACCAATTGATTATCTCCTTGTGCAGAGAACCCAATAGAAGTATATACATTATTTAACTCTGTACCATCATCAATTGGTAAAGAAGCATCGTTATCGGTACTACGTATTAAATAGACCTTACTTGAACCACTTGTCGATTGTAAATCGGTTGAAGTAATATTTTTTAAACCCGTAATAGGTAATTGTAAAGGAGTAGTAGTTACAGTGTTTAAATCTAAACGCACCACACGTTTTGCCATTACATCTGAAGGAATATCTGTTTCATTATCTTTTCCGATTTGGAACGAACGACTTGAACCATCGGCCTGTAAAGTAATAACAAACGGACGTTCACACACATGTATAGGTTCATTATTTGAATTTACTGCACTAGCTGCAATAGGGAAGAGTGTAAAATAAGTGGCACCTAAAGGCAAACGACGTTTAATTTCCTCTTTATTTAACTCTAACATGCCGCGCGACACTAACTCTGTCAACAAGCTTTTTTCCGAATCTTTTAAGTTGGTAGCATTTATTGCTGCTACATCCGACGCTCTAGCATCGGCAATACGTAAGGCTAAAATAGCGTCAACAATAGCATTATAATCGTAACCGCCATAAACTCCATTATCACTATAATCATCCTTCTTACCATTCAACCAATCGTAACGGCATGTACCATCAAAAATCTGAGTCAAATCGCTACTTGCACCATACATTTTAATAGCAATGGTATTAAATTGGTTACCGCAAACATTGGCGGTAGTATTTTCATCTATCAACTCACCATTCACCACCAATACAGATTGTGGTTGAAGTTTAAAGCTTGAACTCATACCACAGTTTGAGGTAGAACGATCTAAGTCGTTAGCCTCGGTAGCAATGACACAATAATAGGTACCTCCCATTTTGAAAGTGCTATCGGTAGTGTGTAGCACATAATAAATATCGTGAGAAACTCCTTTAGCATCGACCTCACTAACAATAAACACATTTTCTATAGAAGGATTATTGTTTAAACTATCTTTATAGGCAGTTAAACTCGAATAAGTTTTATAAATCACTTTCTGACCTGTCTTAGCCAATTTTATTTGTCCATATTGTGAGTTTAATGGTAGTGAAGAATTAGAAACATAGTTCTTCAACTTCATAGCATTACCGGCCTCATCTTGCAACTGATAGTAAATATCTTGTACATTATTACTAAAGTCGAAACCATCTGGGTCTAAACGTATCATAATAGTTTCGGCAGCACTGTTACTATTGGCATCTGGGCAAGCCACATCGGCTTGGTAAACCATCAAAGCAGGTTTCTGCATATAAACACAGATATCGTCAATGGCAAAGTCGTTACCAGAAGCATTTTGTGCATTGTTTACAATACGAAGACGGTAGTCGTCAAAATCTACATCGGGCATCTCTACCTCAAAGAATATCTGCTTCCAAACACCCTGCTCACTTCCTGAATTTAAGTCGCCAGTGGTATAAGTAGTAATATCGGTCTCAACACCTCCTAAGATACCTACAATAGAAAAGTTTAAGTTAGGATTTGTACCTACCCCCAAGTTATTTACCCATGCCGACACATACATACGTGTACCCGGACACAAGCCACTCTCTTTGAAGCGAAGGTTAGCCACCACACCCGGACTACTACTAGCATCGACATACAAGAAATTACCGGCAGTGCTTCCACTATTTTGATACAACATATCGCGAATATCTGCTTTTAACCAAGTATAAGCTGAAGTAGTAATATTCATTAACTCATACTCCGACCAATAGGCACTACTTCTACCACTAGTATTATTTGGATAAAAGAAGCCATAGCTACTCTCGTCCCACTCCAATGGACTATTCTTGTCGCCATCGAAGAACAGACCAGTAATATACTGATAATTGGTTCTTAATTCGGCAGCACTCATAATACCAGTACCATTTTTAGGACCAATTTTATCGACCGACATATATTTTACAGTCACCTTAGCAATATTATAACCATTAGCCTTTAACTCATAGGTTCTGGTTACACCATCGGCACCACCAGCCACTTGAACCACACGATTATTTTGTAAGTTTGATGGAGCAGCTCCACTAGAAGCAGTCCAGCTTCCTGAAGTTACTTGAGTAGGATTACCGCCCGATAAATAGTAGTAGTTACTATTGTCTCCATCATATTTATATTTTGGACCAAAACGTAATGTTTGCCCGGCAGGTGCAATAATGGTATACTCCTCTAAAAACTTAGTGCCGGTACAGCTACTTAAGGCTGTAGCCATCTCCATAGCCGGACGAATTTCATAAACCATACGGTGCGATAACGTTGGTTCAACACGTAAATCAGACTGAGTACCTGTATAATCATTATAATATGATAAGTCGCAAGCAACCTCAGCTATCACACCAGAAACAGCACTACTAGTATGTTTATAAGTAGCGTCTACAACAGTATTTTGATTTGTAGAATTCGAACATTTCACAAAACCTTTACCACCATAGATAGCAGAATAACCACTTATCGTAGACAAGCCAGTTTCTGTTTCATCGGTTGCATAATTATACCAACGCGAATAGCTCATTGATCTTTCCGGAATCTCTAAAACTCGAGAACTATTTTGAGGAGCATATACCACAAAACGTTGCTCGTGCACCCCCTGCATTATCTTGCCATAGCCATTATCGACCATAGGACGACCTGATAATCCTTGTTGATGGTTAAACCTTGCAAGAGCTGCTGCTTGAGTTAGATTAATTGACAACTTTGTATCACTATTTATGGTAGAAGTTACTGTTAACGTACCGGTACGAGCAGAACTTGTATTTTCTGCTGCTACCACATTAATAGTATTATTATTTTGTGAAGGGGTGAAACCACTACCTAAAATAGCATAAGTATAGGCAGGAATAACAGTGGTACCCGATGTATAATTCGGGAAAGCACTCAAAGTCACACTCTTGGTCTCACCGGCTGCTGCAAACACTAATGGATTCGCACCTGAATACAAAAAACTTTCATTTTTTGTATAAGAATTAAAAGTTAAATTAGTACTACTTGTCGATGCCTGCCATTGATTATTATACCTCAAAAAATAGTTATTATGATATACATTTTTTAATTTCTTACCTTCTAAAGTCCAACGAGATTCATCAGAAATATTAGACTGAAGTGTGAGGTTATAATTCCACCAACTTTGCTGTATTCTTAAATATGAATTTGTTACTACATTTTTAAAAGCATACCGAGTGGTACCAGAAACTGTAGTTACTGAAACTTCCCATAAAGCATTAATAGAAACTGTAGTCACATTAGTTAAATTTGACCCATTAGTTGCCAAAAAATTATTACCACTACTAATGGTAACAATGGCTCCATTACTCAATTGTGCTTGAGCCAATGAAGAGAAGCTTAAAAAGGTAAAGAGTAAAAGCACGATGCCGAAGTAGTGGCACTTTTTGCTTTGCTGGCGAGAAACCTGGTTCATGCCAGAAGAGGTGCGTAATGCACCAAAAGAGCATTTCTGTTTCATGTTGTTATTGTTTAGATTGATGATTTTTAAAAAAAACAAAGTGATCAAATTACACACTTTGGCACGATTTATAACCGAGCATGACTCTATTTGCAAAATAAGTACCAACGCTTTGAAATTTTTACGTAATGAAAATTGTAGAAAGTAACTAAAAGTTACAAAACAATCTACAATTGAACACTTTAGCTAAACTAAATAAAATTAAACAAATAAAACATTTAACATTCGTTATATAAATATATTAACATATATTAGATTTGCATCATATATTGTTAACTTTTAAAGGCTTTTTTAAAACTTCACTTTTTGCACTACTTCCGTGCAACCTGCTCTAATACAATGAAATGTTGAACAACATATTTATAACGAACAGAGCTGCATAAACAAAAAGAGTATGCGTTAACAATATTAACTACCACCACCACTACTCAAACAGCTGGAAATTACCATAATAGAAATTGCCAAATTTAGATTGACCACTAAATAGGATTCCATAAATAGATAGAAACGAAATGAGAGCAAAATTCATATTCTTGGCAATACATTGTGTAACAAGAGAGGCTATATCACAACATTAACCCATTGAAAGATAACACGCTATATTGGAGAGTGAAATAACCATTGTTTGAAAGAGCACTACAGACACCTATTAAAAGAAAAGCACCACAACCACTACCGTTTCGGTAGTATAAGCCTCAAGCGTATTGATATTGTTCAGATTGCGCCATTG
>CAMTOX010000100.1 GCA_947074225.1 uncultured bacterium | reverse complement strand
CGAGATTTCTGAATGTGACTGGAGTTCAGACGTGTGCTCTTCCGATCTTAGTGTAGGTGCTCAAACGGTAAAAGAAGCCGAAGCTCTATATAACACAGGAAAGTATCCTGAGGCAGTAGCCCTTTATGAACAGTTGGTGAATCAAAATCCTAACGATGCCACACTACGATTAAAGATGGGAAAGAGCTACCTTAAAAATAATCAGCCGGCACAGGCAATTCCTTGTTTTGAGTTCGCAAGAAGGAAAAAACTTATGAGAGGAGAGCGTTGCTTGGGCGATAGCTATTTGCTCATGTACCGATTTGACGAGGCTGTAAAAGCCTATGAGAACTATATAAAGCACTTTAAAGAGGCTTCCGACATACTTGAAGCTGAACAAGGACTTGCTAGGGCAGAACAAGCTTTAAAGATGTTGGAGCGTATTGAAGATGTTACTATGCTCGACTCTTTTTATCTCGATGCCAATGAATTCTTGTCGGCATATAAACTCAATAGAGAGTTGGGAGAGGTTATGCCGTTGGCGCAACTATTCGGAAGCAGAGTGCCGGAAAATCTTTTTGCTTATATGTCTGGTAGGCAAGATAGAATTATTTATCCGCAAGAGGTAGATGGACAAACCGATTTAATGATTGCTTATAGATTAGGAGATAACTGGAGTGAATCGACAACATTGCAAGGAAACATTAATAGCAACTTTAATGAGAACTATCCTTATATGATGCCCGATGGGGTTATGCTCTATTTCGCCTCAGAAGGACATAACTCTTTAGGTGGATATGATATCTTTGTGTCGCGATACAATTCAGGGAACAATAGCTACTCTACACCACAAAATGTGGGTATGCCATTTAATTCTCCTTACAACGATTATCTACTCGTCATAGATGAATTTGCAAAAGTTGGATGGTTTGTTACCGATAGATTTCAACCACAAGGGAGAGTCATTGTTTATGAGTTTGTTCCTAACAATGAGAAAATAATACTTGAAGAGTTAGAACCACAACAAGCTGTTGCTTTGGCATCGCTAAAAGAGATACATTGGGCAGAGTCGCACTTTGAGAAGACAATGAATAATGCCGAAGGGCAAGTAGGAATAGCACCCTTAGATTCTATTTACTTCATTGTAAACGATAATATGATCTATACCTCTATGAAGGATTTTAAAAGTGAGGAAGCCAAGAAACTTTATCAAGAATCGGTCGATAAATTGAAGAGATTAAAAACATTGTATGTTCTCTTAGATGGTAAACGTAGAGAACTATTCCTTACAGACGATGAACAAGATAAACTTGTAATTTCAGAAGATATTGTGCAGTTAGAACAAGAGATTAACGACCTACAAAAACAACATGTGGATTTGATGGTGCAATCAAGACGGTTGGAACTTGCCAAAGTATTTTCATAACCTTATAACAGGCTAACAACGTTTATTATAAACCCTATAAAATCTAATTCTTATGGATATTGTTATTGTCATTGTATTTTTAATACTGGGTATTGCTTTCTTATTATTGGAGATATTCTTTTTACCGGGTCTCTCTTTTGGGGCCATCTTTGGTATTGGTTTCATAGTGGCATCGGTATGGTATGCGTTTGGAGTCATTGGTACTACTGCCGGTTGGATAACACTTTTAGGAGGCATAGTTGCTTTTACAATAGCTTTATGGGGATTTTTAAAGTCCAGAACTTTAGAAAAAATTTCACTTAATACAGAAATAGAAGGGAAAGCCTCAGAATCGGTAACCGACTCAGTAAAAGTTGGCGACCGCGGTATTACACTATCGCGTTTAGCTCCTATAGGCAAAATTCGTATAGGCAATAAAACACACGAAGCAAAATCTTTTGAAGGACTTATAGACCCAGAATGTCAAGTTATAGTGGTATCGACAGCTAATAATAGCATTCAGGTAAGGCCTTTAAATGAAGAAGTTTAAGCATATAAACGTTTTAATTGTAAATTACACTTCTATATTTAATTTATTGTTATATCTTTAGAGTCCAAAAATAAATAATTAAAATAATTTCATTAATCATTAAATCTCAATCAGTATGCCGTTTTTATCTATCGTTGGATTGTTAGTAGTTCTTATATTACTGATTCTATTCTTCTATTACGTGCCATTCTTACTTTGGTTAAATGCTAAAGTATCGGGAGTAAACATCTCGTTGGTACAACTTTTCTTAATGCGCATTCGTAAAGTGCCACCATCGGTTATTGTGAATGCTATGATTGAAGCACATAAAGCTGGTTTAAACCAGATTCGTCGCGACGATCTTGAGGCACACTACCTTGCTGGTGGACACGTAGTAAGAGTAGTACATGCTTTGGTTTCGGCCAATAAAGCAAATATTGACCTCTCTTTCCAAATGGCAACAGCTATTGACTTAGCAGGCCGCGATGTTTTTGAAGCCGTACAAATGTCGGTAAACCCAAAAGTAATTGATACACCTGTAGTATCTTCAGTAGCTAAAGATGGTATTCAGCTCTTAGCTCGGGCTCGTGTAACAGTACGTGCAAACATTCGTCAATTGGTGGGTGGTGCCGGAGAAGAAACTATTTTAGCTCGTGTGGGCGAGGGTATTGTATCTTCTATTGGTTCTTCTGAAACGCATAAATTGGTACTTGAAAACCCTGACTCAATATCGAAATTGGTATTAAGTAAAGGTCTTGATGCCGGAACAGCGTTTGAAATATTATCTATCGATATCGCCGATGTCGATGTAGGTAAAAACATTGGTGCTAACTTGCAGATGGATCAGGCAGAGGCAGACAAGAATATTGCTCAAGCTCGTGCTGAAGAACGTCGTGCTATGGCAGTAGCTTTAGAACAAGAGATGAAGGCCAAAGCTGAAGAAGCTAGAGCAAAGGTTATTGAGGCTGAAGCAGAAGTACCTAAGGCTATGGCAGAAGCTTTCCGCTCTGGAAACCTTGGAATCATGGATTATTATAAAATGAAGAATATTGAAGCCGATACTTCAATGCGCGAATCAATAGGAAATCCTAACAATAAAGGAAAGAATGACAATAAATAATTGACACTTTCTAAAGACTAAAAAAAGAGCCTCTAAAGGGGCTCTTTTTTTATCTCTTTACTATTCTTCAATAACTCACCTCAAAAGCCGAATAGTTGCTACGCTCTTGATAGAGCTTCCAAAACTCCTCAGCTATTTGTGTGGGATTGTAGCGTTTATCTTCTGCGTTTACAAACTCTTCAATGGTAAGCATGCCCAAGAAAATATTACTCCCTTCTAATTGCTCTTGATAGGCCTGCATGAGGTTGCGCAAAGCTGCTTTACCAACACTTAATGTTGTGAGATTAGCATTACCATGATTTGCAACACCACCTCCGGTAATTAATACATTACCGCGATTTAGTTCCATAAAACGGGGAAGTATTAAGCGCATAAGATGGAAAAAACCACCCACATTAATATTAAAATCTTCTTCCATGGTTTTCCAATCCATCCCTAAGATGTTTTGGTAATGAAATCCGGCGGCATTATAGAGGTAAAGTTCGGGGTAACTTAAACGGTGGTTTATTGTGAATAGAGCCTCTTTAAGACTCTCTGGTTTAGCAACGTCGGCAACAGCATAGATGGTATTTATACCGGCTGCACTGAGCTCATCTTGCATATGCTGGAGCATGTTTGAGCTACGTGCTATGAGCCCAATATCGTAACCCTCCTTTCCAAAGCGGTGTGCTACAGATAAACCTATGCCGGGACCGGCGCCTATAATTACCATTACTGACATACTATTTTTCCTCCTGAAATAATTTTATGGCCTCATTGAGCATGACCTTGTGCAAGGGTGCACTCGGACAAGCCGACCACCAATAGATAAACTGATCGGGCAATAACCCATTTTCTTGATGTGGATACTCTATTTGAGGAGTATCTAAAGGAGCATCAAAGTTAATAATTTCTAATGGTAAATAGGCATCATGATAAGCAAAACCATATCTTTCCGGATCGTCATGAACCTGTTCCATTAGCAACTCAAAATCTAATAAACGAATGGTAGCACCCTGTTCACGGTATTCGTTAATGAGTGTTTTTATTCCGGCATTCAACTCTCCACAGTAGTTCTTTACTATTGTCATGCGCGATTTCTCTGAATATTCACTCACTGTAGAGAGGTCGGGGCAATTGCCTATTAAGAAATCGGTGGCACCGGCATCTGAAAGATGCTTCATAGCACTTTGGAAATTCTCGCTTGCCGGTTCTCTCTCCAAATCGGGCTTGTCGTTTATTAAACTGCCTCTAATATCGTTCATGCCTGCCATAAGTACAAACAACGTATGTTTGCTAATGCGTGGATTCTGTTTCAAATAACGATCTACCTGACCTAACATTCCCTCAATAGGAGTACCTCGGTGAACTTTGAGAAGTTGACGCAAAGGTTTAAAGACATTGTATAACCCTGTGGTGGCTCCTCCTTGTGCATAGTTGTCCATGCGCGAACGCGATATGCCAAGCTGTTCGGCTAGCAGCTCTATCCACACTTTGCCATTGCTCCAACGCCCTTTATAGAAACCATATCGGGCCGGAGGAAACAGCATATTGGTATATTCACCCCAACGTCCACAATCGCACAGCTCATCTCCAAAGATTACAATGTGAGTATAGGGCGAAGGAATAGCAGGATTTTGAAACTTATCTTTTACAAAAGCTTGCCAACTGGAAATAATATCGTTTACTGAAGGTCCTTTAATACTTTTCATAGAATGAACAATTTTGTTTCTCTATAGTTACTATGTAGAATCTCTTTTACGCTAAATAAATAGGTTGAGTGGAGTCTAACCATTTCTATATTGCAAATCTAATGCCCATAATAGGAGAGGAGTTTCTAAGAACTAGAATTCCCAATGCTGCTTGTTAACCCTGTTGTAGCTCAGATATTTACATCTGGATATTGGTAGAGTTTAAAGCGTTCTTCGGTAGCTCCTTCGGTATAACTCCATAGGGTTTCATATTCTGTGGCACTTTCCCCTATTCGTTCCAACTGACGCATATAGGCCCCAATGGATTTATTCTCCACAATATAAATATTGGGCATCTCTGCAATGATATCACTGTGGCGGCGTCCTTTGTCGTGTTCAAAGCAGAGTATGCGCTTGCCGGTTTTAGTGACACCAATGGTTTTAAAGCTCATACTTTTCCCTATTCCCGGTAAATTAAGCACATTGCGATCTGTAGCTAAGAAGGGTAGGTGCTCCTGGCGCATAAATTGACGTAGTTTCGATGCCGAGAAGCGTCGCTCCTGAACCAATTTTACCAGTTCTTTCTGCTGCCCCTCGTTCATCACCCCCAAGCGCTTCTCTTCGGCCGACTCCTGCATGGAACGACCGTTAGGTGCAAAAAGGGCATAGTTCTCGCCAAACCCTTTAACAGTGAAGGTGTAGTAACAGAGCACCCCAATTTTATTCAACTCACGGCGTAGTTTGGCCGTATGTCCTCTGCGCGAGGCTGCAACATTATATACCAGTTGGTTGGTGACGGTCCACCCGGCATCAATCAAAGCGCGTATGGCACGCTTTGCCTCGGGGGTAATCTCCAAAGGGGTTTGAAAATGTGTTTGTATAATAAATTGTTTAATGCCTACTTGCAACCCTTTCTCTTTAAACTGTCGTAATATCTCTATTAGTTCTTCACGAATACGCATGGGTAAGTAGGCCGGTAGTCGTGTGCCTAAACGTACCCGTTGAAGCTCGGCAAGCGCTTCACCGGCGGCTAACGTTTGGTTGTTGCGGCGTTTACGTTTTGCCATTTGCAACACAGAATCCAATATGTTGCGTAAGGTTGCATTCTGACTCATAAAGGCATCGCCCCCGGTAATGAGAATGTCGCGTAGCTCCTTATCATTCTCAAAATAGCGCATCAGTCGCTCTAGTTTCTTGGGCCATCCCTCTTTGGGTAGCAATTGTTCCAGATCAAAGTTGAACCGTTTGCTTTGGAAATCGTACATACGTTGGCACGAAGCACAGAGCCCGCCGCAAGCACGTCCCACAGAGTCGGGAATTAGAATGGCTACTTCCGGATAACGACGATGTACATTACCTCCCTCGGGAAGGATCCATCCCGCAGCATTGGGCTTACCAGACTCTATTTTATCTTCCTTCTCCCAGGCTTGAATGCTGCCATAATTATCGACCAACGATTGCGAGTAGAGCATGTAAGCGCGCAGGGTGCCATCGTCAAAGGAACCATCTACCGATAATAATGATGCATAGTATGGTGTTATGAAGAATGGTATGCCTTTACGGTATGCCTCTTCAATAGTTTCCAAGGTAGCACTATCTAACGAGTTGTTAAGATAAAGATTCAGTCGGGTAGGGTTCTTTATAGCCATGGCCAAATGAAATGAGCTGCTTTCCCACCACGCTTCTACCTTCTTTCGCTTGCTCTCCATATCGTCATCGGCAGTGAAGATATAGCGTGAATTGTCCGAGTGCCGTTTCTCTATGCGTTGTATAAGTAGCTCTATAATTCGTGTTTTATTCTCCATACGTGCTGCCACAATGGTGTCGTCCAGCCCACAATCCCAACGATTCATCCAGCTTTTCACCTTACTTTCCGATGGTAGTTCCACCTCTTTGCCTTGCAAGAGCTCCACCTGCTTGTAGAGCTCTATCCATAGGTCGGGGTCTATATCGGCATTAAATTCCCCATTTAAAAAGAGCCAAAAGTTCGATAGCGTATCAATGGTCATAGGTTGCTCGGTAGATAACTCTGCAATGGTCTCTCCCTCATGTTGCAGAAGCTCATTCCAAAAACGTTGTGACTGACTAATGGAAGGGCGATGGCTAATGTCGTCCGAAACACATTCGGCAACGTAAAGTTGAAGCTCATATTTAAACATATCCAATGAATGGCAATGTGTGGCAATCTCTACTAACTCTTTAAAATCTGTTCTAAAGAGTTGTAACATCTGTTTGCTATTAGAATTAATGGGTCTACGTTTTGACATGGCTTAGATCGGAAGAGCACACGTCTGAACTCCAGTCACATTCAGAAATCTC
>CAMTOX010000099.1 GCA_947074225.1 uncultured bacterium | reverse complement strand
AGATCTACACTATAGCATACACTCTTTCCCTACACGACGCTCTTCCGATCTGAAAATGAGTTTATAGAGTTTTGGCAACGCATACATGCCGAGAGTGCAGCAGAATTGCTCCAGAAATTACCACTCGTTTGTGAAGCATTGAGTGCTCATTCCATGTCCAGATATCTGGGTGTACGTAGTGAAGATGGCGAACTGATAGCTGCCTTATTGCTTGTGGTTTGCAAAAATAGACTCATTTATTTGGCTCCGGCATCAAGCCATTTAGGTAAAGAAAGAGTAGCCATGTTTGTTTTAATAGATTCTATTATTAAGACATATAGTGGTGAAACATATTGTTTAGACTTTGAAGGATCGCGTATTCCAGGAGTGATGCGCCTTTATAAAGGTTTTGGAGGAAAAGATCAACCTTACTATAGAGTCCGAAGGGGTAGACCCGATTGGCTCGTTCAAATAATGCATCGATAATTGCAAAACAGATAAAAATTAGATATCATGAAAGTTCTATTCTTATCGTTGTGGTACCCTAATAGATATGATGCTATGTCGGGACTTTTTGTACGTAAACATGCGCAAGCAGTAGCTGCATATGCCGATGTATATGTACTTTATCTATGTGCTCATAAAGCGGTAAAACGTTTTGAGATTGAAGAACAAGAGGTACATGGTGTGAAAGAGATGATAGTCTATTATCCGGCCACGCGTTTCATACCTACTAAGATAAGACGCTTCTTGAAAGGATATCGCAAAGGGTTTAATAAACTCTTTAAGAGTTGGGGAAAACCAGATGTGGTTCATGCCAATGTGTTTATGCGTAATGCTTTCATGGGTTATTATTTGAAGAAACGTTATGGCATACCCTATGTGGTGAGCGAACATTGGAGCCGCTATTTGCCAGAAAATATGAGCTATAGCGGTAAAGTTAGACGCAAAATAACGGAAAAAATTAGTGCCGAAGCAGAGTGTGTAATGCCTGTTTCTACAACGTTGAAATTGGCTATGAAAGATCAAGGACTCGCAGGTGCCAATTATAAAGTGGTACCCAATGTGGTGGACGACTTCTTTTATAGCTCAAAGAAAGAGAGTAAAGATACACGTATTAAACGTTTACTACATGTTTCATGTTTTGACGAACGCTCAAAGAATGGTATTGGTATAGTAAAAGCCATAGCATTACTAAGCAAGAGACGTACTGACTTTGAACTTGTCATGGCAGGGGTTGGTAGAGATTGGGACGAAGTGAAACAAACGGCAGAGAATGAAGGACTTTTAGGGAATCGGATTCTGATGGTAGGCGAACAGACTCCCGAAGAGATTAAAACTTGGTTTGATAAAAGCGATGCCTTTGTGCTATTCTCTAATTATGAGACTGCAGCTGTGGTGCTTTCTGAAAGCATCGCCACAGGAACACCTATTGTAACTACTCCCGTTGGAATAGCTCCTGTTATGGTAACTAATGAAGTGGGAATTATTGTTCCTATAAATGATAGTGAGGTGCTCTGTGAAGCTCTCGACTTCATGTTAGATCACTATGAAGAGTTCGACGAAACATTAATTCGTTCTAAAGGAAATGAATTTACCATGGAAAGGGTAGGGGCACAGTTTAAAGAGATCTATTTAGAGGCTCTGGAACCACGCATTGAAGCCTAAAAGGGTATTGTATAGCCTATTTCTAACGGTATTTCTTTAGCAATATACAGACTGAAATGGAGATGTTTACTTTAAATTATTACTCATTGCACCCTTCTAAATACTATATTGTTAAAATAGAGCATAGATAGAGTCTATTTGATATTAATTGTTATCTTTGCATTGATTTAAAGAAAATCTGTTTTCCTAAAGAACAAGAAACAGAAATAGTATAAGGTAAGTAAAGAGGAGTTCTAAAGCGTAAACGCTTTGCGTTTAAATGTAAACAGAAATGGCTTTGTTGTATCTATCTTCTTTTTAATAAGGTTCTTACAACAGATGTATTGACCTATAAATTGCAAGAGGTTATTACAGTATAGTGTTTTACTGCATGAACAAGTAGTAAATTGTAGCCATGAGTCACATAATAGAATATCCTTAACTAGTATTGGTAGTAAGAAATGAGAATAAATTGTTTTAATAGCACTATTTTGCTGTTAAGATAATCTACATTTTCCTTGATGCCTATAACCTATCTTCTTCTTATTCTTCTTCTCCTGTTTAAATAGAACTCAGACTCTGGTTTAACCTTATATCCCTTTATTATGATGAAGAATTTCAGAACCCTATTTCTTTTAGGATTATCGTTGGTACTTTTAGTATCGTGCAATCCTAAGCAAACCGACGATTTAAATCTAGATGGTTTAAATCAAGTATCTCAGTATGAATCAAGACCTTTTGATGATGTAAAACGTGCAGGTGTATTTTATCAGATCTTTGTTCGTTCATTTGCCGATAGTAACGGCGATAACATAGGCGATATAAATGGTATTACTGCAAAGTTAGACTACCTCCATGATTTAGGAGTGACCGGTATTTGGTTAACTCCAATTCACCCTTCGGGTTCTTATCATGGTTATGATGTTATGGATTATACCGATATAGACCCTCTCTTTGGTACCTTAGAAGATTTTGATAGACTTCTTAGCGAAGCACATGCTCGCAACATACGTGTTATTTTAGATTACGTGATAAATCATGCTAGCATAAACCATCCATACTATAAAGCAGCATCTCAATCTTTAACATCGTCATATCGAGACTATTTTATATTCTCTAAAGACCCAGCACAAGATATTGCCGATGGTAATATTGCCATGATAGCTACCGAAGGTGGCTCGGGTTATGAATCTGGTCAATGGTACGATGTCTTTAGTGGAACCAAAAGCTATAAATACCACAGTCACTTCTGGACCGGAAGCTTTGTAGATTGGAACTATGGTCCAGTTGAAAATGCAAGAGAGAGTGGTGCCTATCAATATATTGTTGAGTCGGCAAAGTTTTGGTTAGACAGAGGAGTTGATGGCTTTCGTTTAGACGCGGTAAAACATATCTATCACAATGCCACTAGCGATGAGAATCCTGAATTCTTACGTATGTTCTACGAAGATTTAAATAGCTATTTCACTGGCAAATCTTTTTTTAATGAACCTCTTTATATGATTGGTGAAGTGTTGTCGGAACATAACGAAGTGGCACCCTACTATAAAGCACTTCCTGCCTTCTTTGATTTTAGTAGCTGGTACCGACTTGAATATGCCATTAAAAATAGTCATGCAAAATGGTTCCCCAAAGATATGTTAAGCTATCAGGCAGAATATGCTGCTGTTAGAAGTGACTTCATTGATGCAACAAAACTTTCTAACCACGATGAAACACGTACACGTAGTGCCTTAGGTGGTAACGATGAAGTGAACTTAGGACGCACCAAAATAGCCGGTGCTATTTTATTGACTTCTATTGGTACTCCATATATCTATTATGGAGAGGAAATCGGTATGATAGGTAAAAAAGATAATGGTGATGAGAATGTACGCGAAGGTATTTTGTGGGAATCGGCAGCTACAGATAGCTACAGAACTGGAAAAAATCCTGCAAATAGAAATAATACAGAAGATAAAATAGGTACTGTAGAATCACAATCGAAAGATAGTAAGTCGGTTTATAATACTTACAGATATTTTTTACGTCTAAGAAATACCTATCCTGCTTTAGCCTACGGAACAATGGCTTTACCAGAATGGTTTAAAGATTCTGATAGCTCTAATAAACAAGTCATGGCATTTGTACGTGAGTATGCTTCGGAGAAGTTATTAGTGTTACATAATGTTTCAAGTAAAGAGAGTGTTTATACCTTTACTGCTTCTAATATAGTTGCTATTGGCGATATGAACCGAGTAACCTATCAGAAATTGGAGTCGGGCGACTATCAGGTAACTATGCCTGCATACTCTTCTATTATATTTGAATATAAATAATGGGTAGATTTAGATATTAAAATCTTTACAAAAAGCATATAACTATTAGTTTAGTTATATGCTTTTTTTATGACTTATACATGCACATTTTAATAACTGATAATTTATTAAATATTATGGTATAATTTTGATAATCAATGTATAATAATGATTTTATAATATAGCGATTCTTTGATATATTCTCTATTATCTACTATATTTGAATTCGAAACTAATAATCTAAAACTTAAAAGAATAGAAGATGAAGAGAGTAAAGAATTTGTTGAGTCAATTGAGTGTGGTAGTATTATTATTATTATCGGCTTTTATTTCAATAGCTTGTTCCAATAAAGCAAGAAGTGGAGAGAGTAATCCGGCTTTAAGCGATGGTCAGGAAGCAATGATTATTCAGAGCCGTGTTTTAACCAAAGCAGAACAGGATAAACTAACTCCACAAATGGTTATTGATACTCTAAAGAAGAGAAATGCAGAATTTGTAAATGATGCTCTAACCATACGTAATAACCCGGAACGGGTACGTGATGCTGCTGCAGGACAATACCCAAAGGCTGTAATATTATCGTGTTTAGACTCAAGAGTTCCCGTAGAAGATGTATTCCATTGTGGAATAGGCGACCTATTCGTAGCACGTGTGGCTGGAAACATTGCCAACGATGATATTTTAGGAAGCTTAGAATATGCCTGTAAGGTGTCGGGTTCAAAGGTAGTGGTAGTATTAGGACATGAATCGTGTGGAGCTATTAAATCGGCTATTGATAATGTAAAACTAGGAAATATATCTACACTTCTGCAGAAGATTGAGCCTGCAGTGGCTGTAGCTAAACAAACCTATGTGGGAGAACATAGCTCAAAGAATAATGGCTTTGTAGAAGAGGTGTGCTATCATAATGTGCTTTTAACAAAAGAGTATATTAGAGAACATAGTCCTATCTTAAAAGAGATGGAAGAAAAGGGTGAAATTATGATAGTGGGAGCCATTTACAATTTAGGCAATGGCGAAGTAATCTTCTTAGAATAAGAATAAAACAGAGAAGCAAACAAATATAGTTTGGCACTTTAATATATAAATAGAATAAGACCTTCAAACCACAGTTTGAAGGTCTTATTCTATTTTATCCATATAGCATAGGCTGCTTCGGCTTGTGCTATAAGCATAGGTAATCCATTTTGGATTAAAGCTCCATACTTTGACGAGCGTTTCATAAACTCTGTTATGAGAGGGTTGTATACAAGATCATAGCATAGATGTTCCTGCGTTAGAAAGTGATACGGAATATTGGGATAACTCTCTACATCCGGATGCATTCCTAATGGAGTCGTATTGACAATAATCTTATGCGATTGTATTATCTCCTCGTTGAGTTCTTCGTAGCTTAATGTATTTTCCTTGCACTCTCTACTCACAAGTGTGTAAGGTATCTGTAACTCTTGTAACACATACTGCACTGCTTTGCTGGCACCTCCAGTGCCTAATATTAAAGCTCCCTTGTGATGTGCTTCTAAAAGCGGAATAAGCGTATCCTTAAATCCTATAATGTCTGTGTTATAACCTATCAGTTCATTATCTACGATCTTTATTGTGTTGATGGCACCAACTCTTTGAGCCTGGTTATCTATTTTGGAAAGATATGGTATGATAGATTCTTTATAAGGAATGGTTACATTAAATCCTTTCCAATCTTTTTTCGAAAGAAGTATAGGGAAATCAGAGATGCTCTCTAATTGGCACAAATCGTACTCGGCATGAAGCTGTAATGTCTTAAATTTCTCTGTGAAATAGTGTTTAGAGAAAGAGTGTCCTAAGTGTTTACCAATTAATCCAAAGCAATACATCTTATTTGTTTTTCTTTTTTAGAGACGAAGCAATATACTCAAGTATAAAGATTATAGAGAAACCTAATACTATGAGGGCTATTGAAAACAATAGTTGAGAATTGGCATTAGGCAATATATTCTCTTGAATTAATGGTAGTACTTCACCATGTCGGTCAGTATAGAACTCTATGGTTTCTTTCCATGGCCATATCTTATTTAATGAACCTAAAAGGAATCCTGTTAAGGCAGCTAAAGTAATCACCTCATAATGTTTAAATAGCCATGAAAGGACATTTGCAAAAGAGATAATACCTACACCGGCACCTAATATAAATACCAAGATAACAGGAATGTTAAATGCAGTAAGCGATTCAAGAATATATTTGTATTGACCCAATAGCAAAAGAATAAAACTACCTGATATTCCAGGAAGTATCATAGCACAAATGGCTATAGCTCCACAAAGAAAGATATACCATAAAGAGCTATCGGTTACTAATGGGGCATTAGTAGGAGAGGTGATAAAGAAAGAGATTATAGCAAATACGAGTAGAGTGGCAACACTCTTAAAGCTCCACTTTACCTGACGACCTACAAAATAGATTGACGCCATTATAAGACCAAAGAAGAAGGACCATACTAATACTGGATGTGTATCTATAAGGTAAGTGATAAGTTTTGCCAAAGATAGAAAACTTGTTGCAATACCCAATACCAAGAATAGTAAGAATGTGCCATCAATATGCTTCCAAAACTCTTTAAACTTGCCGGTAAAGAACAGCTTAATTGCAGTAAGATTCAGATTCTTTATGGCAAAGATAAGACGTTCATAGATTCCGGAAATAAAAGCTATAGTACCGCCAGATACTCCAGGCACTACATCCGATGCACCCATAGCTACCCCCTTAAGGTAGATAAATAAATTCTCTTTAATGTTCATGTAATATAATGATATTTGGTTAGATATATTGTTCGGCGTCGGGATATTTCTTTAGAAATTCTACAATATTATTAGAATCCATCTCTTGAGCTATTAACAGATACTTATTCATGGACTCATAATCTTCTAAATGATAATTCACAGCAGCTAGAAACATTGGAATAAGTTCAAGGTTTGGTTCTAACTCATAGGCATACTCAAAGTATTTTTTTGCTACTTTATATTTCTCGAGAACAAGATAAAAGTTTGCTATGGCAATATGAACTTTTACTTGAGTGTTATAGATCGGAAGAGCACACGTCTGAACTCCAGTCACATTCAGAAATCTCG
>CAMTOX010000098.1 GCA_947074225.1 uncultured bacterium | reverse complement strand
GAGAGTTCCGAATACCGATATGGCGCTATTTCAAAGCGGCTGTATTTGCAAGCGTAGGCGATGTGTATAGTTGGAATAATTGGCATTTCACAACGCCAAAGGTGGGTTATGGCGCCGGTATACGGGTGGCGCTGCTGAAACCGGCCATACATGTGCGTTTTGATGTGGCAAAACAAAATTATAATAATGAGTGGTACTTTTACTTTACGGTAAAAGAGGCCTTTTAATAGAAATGAATAATAAAGAGATATGGAAGGTTTAGTGGTGAAGAATACCGGTAGTGACTATTGGGTGCGCGATGCTCAAGGCGATATACATGTGTGTCGTGCTAAAGGGAATTTCCGTATAAAAGGAATTAAGAGTACAAACCCAATTGCTGTGGGCGACTGGGTAGATTTTGAAGCGTCGGGCTTTATAACGCGCTTACACGATCGTAGAAACTACATTGTACGTAAACCTACCAACCTCTCTAAACAGTTGCATATTATTGCGGCTAATGTAGACCAATCGCTTTTAATAGTGACTTTGAAGCATCCGGAGACCTCAACCGTATTTATCGATCGTTTTTTGGTAACTAGCGAAGCGTATCGAGTACCTGCAGTGTTAGTATTCAATAAGGTCGACTTGCTTGATGAGGATGATTTGGAATATCTTAATGCGATGATATACCTCTATGAGGGAATCGGCTACAAATGTTTGAAAGTGTCGGCCGAAACAGGCGAAGGGGTAGAGGCGTTACACCAATTGTTGGAGGGAAAGGTGACGCTACTGTCGGGAAATTCTGGCGTGGGTAAGTCAACGCTTATTAACCGATTAATTCCCGGTGTATCGGCACGTACTGCCGACATCTCCAACTATCACCATAAAGGCATGCATACCACTACCTTCTCTGAGATGTTCTTGATAGATAAGGGTAGTTATTTAATAGATACTCCAGGCATAAAAGGGTTTGGCATGGTTAATATGACCCAAGAGGAGATAGGTCACTATTTTCCGGAGATGTTTAAATTGTCGAAAAATTGTCGCTTCAATAACTGTACGCATCGTCATGAGCCGGGTTGTGCTGTTTTAGAGGCTTTGGATAACCATTATATCTCTCAATCGCGCTACCAGAGCTATCTCTCCATACTTGAGGATCTTACCGAAGGTAAATATAGAACTTAATGTTAAACATAACCATGAAACGCATCTTACTTCTCATATTTATTCTACTCCCCCTATGGTTGAGTGGTCAGCGGTTTATTTACGATATAGACTTTACCACCTATTTTGACAATCGGGAATATCATAATCCCTATACTCCTTCGCAAACTATCTTTGGTATGCGTTTAACGCCTGTAGTAGGAGTGGAGCTTTACGATTCATTAGGGGGCAGGCACCTCTTTCGTGCAGGTGTTACCTATATTCAACCTTTTGGAGCTCCCATGCACATGGGGAATATCTTGCCTACGGTCTATTATCAGTTTCAACAGTCGGGCTTTACATTAAACTTTGGTACGGTTCCTTATTATGAGTTGTACCAAGCGTTGCCTAATTTCTTAATGAGCGATTCACTGCGTTTTGCTTATCCTAATATTCAAGGTGCCCTTTTGGGTTATCGCTCAGAGCAGGGCTATGTGCAGTTCTTCTGCGATTGGCGAGGGCTACAAAGCAAGACCATACGCGAGGCTTTCCGTTTAGTGATATTAGGACAATATCAGTATCAATGGTTTCAAGTGGGAGGTTATGGGCAGATAAACCATTTGGCAAATAAGGCCCTGTCGGAACCTAACTTGGGTGTGTGCGATGATATTGTTATTTCTCCATACCTGGGAGGCAATTTTTCAGATTATACTCCGTTAGATACTTTAGCATTCCGAATTGGATATATGGGCGGTTATTATACCGACCGTAAGGCCGGAGAGATGCAACTCTCTAGTGGTGTAACCATAGATTTCTCCTTGCGCTGGCGTTTCTTGGGTCTGAAAAATAGTTTCTACTATGGACAAGGACAGATGCCTTACTACGCCCGATATGGACAGGAACTTTATCAGGGGTCGCCTTTTTATCAGGCCAAACTTTATAATAGAACAGACCTGATGCTCTATCTGCTGAGGCGAGAAATAGTGCATTGCTATTTTGCTTGGAACCTTCATGTGGTAGATGGCTATGGTTTGAGTAATCAACAACAGTTGGTATTGCGCTTCAACTTCGGAAATGTCAATAAGAGAAACAAAAAGAGTGGCGATGGTGCATTCGATTTTAGAAAGAAAAAAGCTTAAAGAATAATCTTAGTGTGGTAATACGGAAATAGAGAGTGTTTCTATGAATGGTTAACCCTACTGTTTTTATGGCTTTTCTTATGCTTAAAGCAAAATGTTCTTCTTCTTGTTTTTAGATGTTAGAAGCGATGGGTGTTAAAGAGTAGACTCACTGCAAAACTTACGCTTCATCGCATAGCACAGAGCCATAAATAGGTGGTTAATATTTCCCTAAAATGAATTAAATAGAAAGAGATGCTGAAAAATAATAAAGTAAGAGTTGTGCTAATTGCTATGGTTTCTGTTATAGTAATAGCTTCATTGTTGTTTACCAACATTGTTGCGGCACGTTTGGCACAAGAGGAGCATAAAAAGATGGAAGTGTGGGCAGAGGCTACTCGGTTAATCTCGGGCGATTCCTTTACGGAGTTTGCCTTCTCGGTAGTAGAGAATAACTCAAATATTCCCGTGGTGATTGTTGATGCCAACGATAAGTTTATTAATTCGCGTAACTTTAAATCTATCCCTGCCGATACTGCAGCATATTATGAGAAAAAGATAGAACAACTTAAGAGTAAGAATCCTCCAATTGAAATAGATATTGATGGTGTAGAGAAGCAGTACATCTATTATGACGATTCGATATTGTTGAAACAATTATCCTATTTTCCTTATATACAGCTATCGTTAATTGCTCTTTTTTTAATACTTTTGTTATGGGCATTTACAAGCGATAAACGTTCTGAACAAAACTTGGTTTGGGTAGGTTTATCAAAGGAGACGGCTCACCAATTAGGCACTCCCATTACCTCTTTATTGGCATGGGTAGAGATACTTAAGGCCAAATATAGAGACGATGATATCATTGCCGAGATGGGTAAAGATGTGGAACGTTTGCGTACTATTGCCGAACGTTTCTCAAAGATTGGCTCAAAGCCAAGCCTTGAACCTACTGACTTAATAGCAGTGGTGGATCAGACGGTGCGTTATATGGAGAACCGTACCTCACGACGTATTACTTATAGCTTAAGTACTAATGTATCGCATTTATCGGTATTACTAAATAAGCCACTCTTTGAGTGGGTTATTGAGAACCTCTGCAAAAATGCTATTGATGCTATGGATGGCGATGGCAGTATTCATGTTGCCATTGAGACCGAAGGTGAGAAGGTGGTGATTGATGTTACCGATAGTGGTAAGGGTATTGAGCGTTCAAAGTTTAAAACGGTATTCAGACCCGGATATACCACTAAAAGACGTGGTTGGGGCTTAGGTCTTTCGCTTGTGAAACGTATAGTAAATGAGTATCACCAAGGAAAGATATTTGTAAAGAGCTCAGAGATTGGTAAGGGTACTACTTTCCGTATTGTTTTGCCAACATTAGAATAAAAACTATTATAAAAATTATATGCTATGCATACAGCTGCTTTATCTCTATTTTCGGAACTTCCAGAAAGTTGGAAGGAACTATTGTCCGATTCTTTAGAGCAGCCCTATGTTGGTGCCTTGTCTACATTTGTAGAACATGCTTATCGTGATGAGATTGTCTATCCGCCACGCCCTTTGCTCTTCAGTGCTTTTAATCATTGTTCGCCAGCCAATGTTAAGGTGGTAATTTTAGGACAAGACCCCTATCATGGCGCCGGCGAAGCTAATGGGCTCTGTTTTTCAGTTCATAATGGTGTAAAGATGCCTCCCTCATTGCGCAATATTTTTAAAGAGGTGGCCTCAGATACAGAACAGATGCTTTTTCCGGATACCGACTTGAGCCGTTGGGCTAAGCAAGGAGTGTTTCTGCTGAATAGTACACTGACCGTTCGGAAAGATCGGGCAGCCTCGCACCAAGGCAAAGGATGGGAGCAATTTACCGACGAAGTGATACGGAAACTCTCCAATCAATATAAAGATATAGTCTTTATGCTGTGGGGTAAATATGCTTGGCAAAAAGAGCATATTATTGATGCTAATTCGCACCTTATACTTAAAGCTGTACATCCCTCGCCATTGTCGGCCTATCGTGGTTTTTTCGGCTCTAACCATTTTACTCAAGCCAATAGCTATTTGGAGTGTCATGGGCGAGATGGTATTGATTGGCGGTAAGTTTGCATGGTTCTTAATATGAGGCTATAGAGAGATTGCTCTGTAGGTTCATGAATATAGGTATTTACTCATTTAAAATAGTAACGGTTATGATACAAATTGGTGATAAACTTCCGCAAGTACTTGGTTTAAATCAAGATGGTAAAGAGGTAAAGGCAAGTGATTTTGCCGGTAAGAAATTGGCACTCTATTTCTATCCCAAAGAT
Organism: uncultured bacterium; assembly: GCA_947074225.1. Taxonomy (GTDB): domain Bacteria; phylum Bacteroidota; class Bacteroidia; order Bacteroidales; family Paludibacteraceae; genus CAMTOX01. Next base: position 2,485 of record CAMTOX010000098.1, on the reverse strand, counting down.
AATACTCCGGGCTGCACTGCCGAGGCTTGCAACCTACGCGATAACTATGCAGAGTTACGCAAGGCGGGATATGAAATTGTGGGCGTGAGTGTGGATAGTGAGGCTTCGCACAAGAAGTTTATAGCCAAATATGATCTTCCTTTTGAACTTATAGCCGATACAGATAAACATTTAGTTGAGGAATTTGGCGTGTGGGGTCAGAAAAAGCTTGCCGGACGAGAATATATGGGTACCTTTAGAACCACTTTCCTGTTTAATGCCGATGGTGTATTGGAACGTATTATTACCCCGAAAGAGATTAAAACCTCCGACCATGCAGCTCAAATATTGAGTTAGTAGTGGTGTTAGGGTGTTCTTTTAGAGACTAAAAACAAAAACCAAATAATAAAAAATCATTATGTCAGAAGAAATTAAGAAGCCATCGGCCGAGAAGCTGAAGGCGTTACAACTTGCCATGGACAAGATTGAGAAAGATCATGGTAAGGGTACCATCATGAAGATGGGCGATAATAAAATTGATGAGGTACCTGTTATCTCTACCGGTTCAATAGGTTTAAATGCAGCGTTGGGTGTGGGAGGTTTTCCCCGCGGACGTGTTATTGAGATTTATGGTCCAGAATCAAGTGGTAAAACCACACTGGCTATTCATGCTATTGCCGAAGCTCAAAAAGCAGGCGGTATAGCTGCTATTATTGATGCTGAGCACGCTTTCGACCGTTTTTATGCCGAGAAATTAGGTGTTGATGTCTCTAATCTTTTAATTTCACAACCCGATAGTGGTGAGCAAGCTTTAGAGATTGCCGATCAGTTAATTCGTTCATCGGCTATTGATATTGTTGTGATAGACTCTGTAGCTGCCTTAACTCCTAAAGCGGAGTTAGAAGGCGATATGGGCGATTCAAAGATGGGTCTTCAAGCTCGTTTAATGTCGCAAGCATTACGTAAGTTAACAGCAAGTATTAATAAAACAAATACTACATGTATCTTCATTAACCAGTTGCGTGAGAAGATTGGTGTTATGTTTGGTAATCCGGAAACTACTACTGGTGGTAACGCTTTGAAGTTCTATGCTTCTGTGCGTTTAGATATTCGTCGTATTGGTCAAATCAAAGATGGCGAGAATGCTATTGGTAACCAAACGCGTGTTAAGGTTATTAAGAATAAAGTGGCTCCTCCTTTCCGTAAAGCAGAATTTGATATTATGTTTGGTGAAGGTATTTCTAAATCGGGCGAGATTATCGATTTAGGTGTAGAATACGGCATTGTTAAGAAGAGTGGTTCTTGGTTTAGTTATGAAGATACCAAATTAGGTCAAGGTCGTGATGCTGCCAAGAAGGTGATGCTTGATAATCCCGAATTAGCCGAAGAGATTGAGGCAAAGATTATGGATGCTATTTTAAATAAGTAATTGTCTGTAAGTATAAGAAAAGAGAGTTGCATATATATGTAACTCTCTTTTCTTATTCTATATCTATGTTAGATGTGTTAAAAATAAAAGCCGTGATTCTTTAGAATCACGGCTTTTAAAACGTTTTTGAATCAAATCATTATACGCTTGCTACTTTTTCGATGGCTAATTTACCTCTGTAGTATCCGCACTCAGGGCAGATAGTGTGGTAAATATGTAAAGCGCCACAGTTTGCGCAAACGGCCAAGGTTGGAGCAACAGCTTTGTAGTGAGTTCTACGTTTTGCTGTTCTTTGATTTGATTGTCTTCTCTTTGGATGTGCCATTTTTCTCTAAATTAATTTCTTTAATTGTTATCAATAATATTTTTCAAGGCTTCCCATCGTGGGTCTACCTTATCATTTTCTCTTACTTCAGTATCATCGTCGTCTTCATCTTCATCATCATCGCCAAGAGAACGAACTCTAACTCTTTTGTATGCATTAATCATCTCTTCGTTACATTCTCCCTCTTGGTGTGAGTGAGCAATAGGGATTGCAAGTGCTAAGAACTCATACATGAGCCAAGCAATATTTAGTGTTCCCTCGTCTTCGGAAATAACAATAAGTTCATCGCTCTCTTCTGAATAGTTTTCTCCAAACTTTACTATTAAGTGTTCTTCACTATCAATTTCCATTGGCATAGGTTCCAAACACCTATTGCAGTTCACTTGAATAGTTCCTTCTAAGAAGAAAGTTAGGTCGACATTAAGATTGTTTTTTATAACATGTAGTTCCACATCAACATCCCCCTCACTAATTTCAGGTCCTTCGACAGCACTAAAGAAGTCGTTGTCCAGTTTATAGTGGAATGTATGTTCTCCAACACTAAGTGTCTTCAAAGGGAGTGTGTATAGAGCTAACTTGTTCACGATAGTCGCCGATATTTAAAAGCGTGGCAAAGGTACGAAAAAAAGTCTGATAAAAGAAATGATTTCTTCCTATTTCGGCAAAAAAGCGGCAATGAGACCAAGCTCTTCAGTGATCAGATCGGAAGAGCACACTTCTGAACTCCAGTCACATTCAGAAATCTCGTATGC
>CAMTOX010000097.1 GCA_947074225.1 uncultured bacterium | reverse complement strand
ACGAGATTTCTGAATGTGACTGGAGTTCAGACGTGTGCTCTTCCGATCTGAGCATAAACTCTGTTCGCTATTCTCGAAACCCATAAAAAGTTCCAATTGCGCTCCTACCCAATCCTTCGGTAAGGTTATTTCTACCATTCCATCGGCCCTTTTGGCATAACGAAGCCATAAAATGGCGTTAGTGCGCTCCACATTATAGATGGCTACCAACGCTTTATCGGTGGCTTTACCATTCCCTTGATGTGGCGTAACATTCCATTGTACCGTTACCCTACCGTCCGTTACTTTAGCGGTAGCATCTGTAGCAATGGCCAAAGGACCTTCTCCTAAAAGTACCTTATCATACTCAATTGCAACGTGTGGATATGTTCCCTGCATGGCCGAGCGCATATTTCTACTCATACAGACATTGTAAGCACTCATTCCAACGGCCTTTTCGCGATAGCCAATCTGCACCAAGGTCAACATACTGTTCACCATGGTATGACATTGGCTCATCTTCTCGCGCTGTGTTAGCTGTGCCACACTTTTACAATCACGATAGTGTGCCGGTTTGGAACGTAAGTAACGAATGCCATTCCAACTACTCTCTACAACAGCGCCTATGGTTCCTTTCCACCCGCTGCCAAATTTTAAATCTCTTGTTGCCATAATTCTCTATTTTAATGGTTTATATCTACCCGACAACTAGTTGCCGATGAATTTATCAACACAAAAGTAGTATGTCGAGCAATGGAATTTTCAAAAAGGGGTTTACTTTCATCTACTTTCCAATATTGACAACGATAAGAGCTTCCCAAGGCTCATTCTCACAATAGATTCTTATGCTACAAAGCTCCCCTAAAGAACCATTAAAGAGGGACCAAAGTGGGGTATAGTGCCCCACTTTGGTCCCTCTTTAAATCCTGTTTGGTCCCTCTTTGGCAGCAACTTGAAGGCTATGAACTTTCATTTTGTAGCATTTCAACGCACAAATTGGTAGCAACGCAAGAAATGGAATAACATTTAGCAAGAGGGTAGATACAAAAAAGAGAAGTAGAAGTATGTATATCATCAACATTTGTTTATCTTTGCATGAATTTAATATCATAATGTTATGGACATTCAAGTAAATGAAGGTAAAAACCTTACCATCGATATTGATGGAATCCCTTATATGCGTATCCCTGTAAAAACACATGTTGTGATGCGTGAAGACAATTTAGCCGAAGTGGTAGACAAATACACAAAAGATATTCGTCAAGAGGGCGACATTATCTTCTGTAGTGAAAAGATTGTGGCCATTACACAAGGTCGTTCATTTCATATTGACGACATTCATCCAAGTTGGATGGCTAATTTCTTGGTGAAATTTGTCTACAAATCGCCTTATGGCATTGGATTAGGAAGCCCTTATACCATGCAATTGGCTATTGAGGATGTTGGTATTCCACGTATCATGTTAGGGTGTATTGCCGCAGCAGTAACTAAACCTTTCGGGGTGAGAGGTGCGTTCTACAAAGTATGCGGACAACGTGCCTATGCCATTGATGGACCTTGCGACTACACATTACCCCCTTATAATAAATATGCCAAGATGGCTCCTAAAAACCCTAACAAAGTGGCTAAGGAGATGAAAGAGAAGTTGGGGAATGAATTTATTGTGCTCGATGCTAACGACCTAAATGTCGACATATTAGGAAAGTCGAGCAAAGAGTTGGACGAGAAGTTCTTGAAGGCACTCTTCAAAGACAATCCGTTAGGACAGTCGTCGCAACAAACCCCTATTGCTATTGTGCGTAAAGCATAATAGTAGCTTCACTTTATAAATTACCTTATAGATGCCCCATAAGGGCATTGCTACAACTCAATACAGAAATATTATGTTATTATCCGTTATTTGGGATGTCAATCCTGAATTAATATCCTTAGGACCACTCTCTATACGTTGGTATGGTTTTCTCTATGCCTTAGGATTCTTTATTGCCATTACCATCATAGGCAAAATGTTTAAACGCGATGGTGCCCCTGAAGGGTGGCTCGACAAAGTGTTTATATATATGGTTTTGGCTGTTATTGTAGGGGCACGTCTAGGACATGTATTCTTCTACTCGTGGGACTACTATAAGGATCATATTCCAGAAATCTTCATGGTTTGGGAAGGTGGTTTGGCCAGCCATGGCGGAGCTATTGCCATGTTCATTACCGCTTGGTTGCTCTCGCACTATATGACAAAGCAGAATATTTTCTGGCTTGGCGACCGTGTATTTACCGCCTCTACTTTAGTGGCCGGCATGATACGTATTGGTAACTTGATGAACTCTGAAATCTATGGCGGACCAACAGGAAAATCTTGGGGTTTTATCTTTAAACGTGGTCAAGAGCAGTTTGTTCAAAACCCCGATGGTAGCGGAATATTAGAGATTATGCACTACCGCCCAGGAAGTGTCGATACTTCAATGCTACTGCCTACACACCCAACACAACTCTACGAAGCCGGAGCCTATTTCATTCTCTTTATTTTTATGATGTGGCTCTACTGGAAACGCGATGCCGGCCAATACAATGGGTTACTTACCGGTATTGGGTTAATAGGTATCTTTGTTTCGCGCTTTATCATTGAGTTCTGGAAAAACAACCAGTCGGACTTCGAGGCTAACATGACTCTAAACATGGGACAATGGTTAAGCGTACCGTTTATTATTGCAGGTATTATACTGATTATACGTGCTTTGAAGATTGGACCGGTAGTATATCATCTACCCAAACAGGAGCCTAAGAAAGATAAGACAAAGAAATAATTATAACATTCCGGGAAGTCAAAACGCAAGCGCATTAGCCTGTAGAACTCCCCATTAAACAACTTTACGATGATACAACTGTCGGAACTATTACCTGTTGGCAAAGTGGGTAAGACCCATGGTGTGAAGGGAGAGATGAACTGTGAGTTCAACAGAGAGTTCGAGATGGACGATTGTGACTATTTCGTATTCGATATTGATGGTATCTTAGTGCCTTTCTTCATTGAAAGCTACCGATTTAGAAATGACACCACAGCATTGCTACTGTTTGATGGCATTACCGATGAACCTGCAGCTCGCGAACTTTTCGGTAAAACAATCTATATTAAAAGAGAGTTGGTTGACGATGAACAAGAGTCGGGTGAATTGACCGCTTTTAGCTTGATTGGATATATATTCTTCGATGAAAAGGGAAGAAAAATTGGACAGGTTACCGGAGTAAACGACGACACCGACAATATTCTCTTTGAAATTGACGACTTGTTGATACCTGTGGCAGCAGTAGAGCTACTAGAGATAGATGCTCAGAAAAAGCGTGCCGTGGTAACCATTCCAGAAGGATTAATAGATTTAAACGATTAGAATAGATCGCTATTCATTCTAACATAAAAGAGTTTAGCATGGTGCTAAACTCTTTTTTTATTGTCACAATGTTACAATAGAAATCTTATTGATTCGTATATTCTAACCCATTTCATCGCAAATAAAGGAAACACTATTCCTTACCATAGAACACCTTTCACAACTATTACATTGGGAGTATTACTACTATTTTCAAACTTAAAAATTATTTAGCTATGAGTGGCATATACTACTCCCTTTTTAATCTATGGCCTATAGAGAGAAACCGAGAGTAGTAGCTCTAGTTAAGATAATCTCTACAAACGACAGAACGAATATTGAATTTAGGGTCTATATTCGTTCTGTCTACATGAAGAGTGTACTTAGAAAGAGATTTAGAACCAACAGTTTGTTATGAAGCATAAGAATTGCTTTATAAAAAAGAGATTGAAAAATTAAAAAAGAGATTATCTTTGTAACAATCAAAATTATATTGGTTATGGAAAAGATTATTATATATCAACTTTTTGCACGTCTTTTTGGCAATAACAATAGCAATAGAGTAAGCAATGGAACTCTAGAGGAGAATGGCAGTGGTAAGATGAACGATGTATCGGTCCAGGCATTGAAGTCGATAAAAGCATTAGGAGCTACTCATTTGTGGTATACCGGAGTATTAGAACATGCCTCACAAACTGCTTATGCCGAAGCGGGCATTGCTGCCGATCCGAAAAGCATTGTCAAAGGAGTGGCCGGTTCGCCCTATGCTGTGCGCGATTATTACGATATAGATCCCGACTTAGCAGTAGAGGTGAAGAAACGTCATGAAGAGTTTGAGGCCTTAGTAGAACGTACACATAACGCTGGTTTAAAATTCATTATGGATTTTGTACCAAATCATGTGGCACGCATATACCACTCAGACTGTGCCCCTAAAGGGGTGAGCGACTTTGGTAGTAAAGACGATAAAACGGTAGCTTTTAGTCCTTCAAACAACTTTTATTATCTCCCCAATGAGCCTTTTAAACCGCACTTTCCGTTAGATAATTATTACGAAATTCCTGCTAAAGCAACGGGTAACGACTGCTTCACAGCATCGCCGGGCATAACCGATTGGTACGAGACCGTAAAATTAAACTATGGCGTAGACTATATTCATGGACACAGCAACTACTTCTATCCCCTACCCGACACCTGGTTGCGTATGCGCGACATCTTGCTCTATTGGGCTTCTAAAGGGGTTGATGGTTTCCGTTGCGATATGGCAGAGATGGTACCGGTGGCTTTTTGGCAATGGGCAATTAAAGAGGTGAAACGTAACTACCCTTCTCTAATCTTTATTGCCGAAGTTTATAATCCCGATCAATATAGAAGTTATCTGCATGAAGGCGGATTTGACTATCTCTATGATAAGGTAGGTCTATACGACACCCTGAAACTGGTGATGCGCAATGACCGCCCGGCCACAGATATTACGGGTTGTTGGCAACGCATAGACGATATACGCCAGCAGATGTTGAACTTTTTAGAGAACCACGACGAACAGCGCATAGCAAGCGACTTCTTTGCCGGCGATGCCATAAAAGGTAGGCCTGCGCTATTGGTATCTACACTCTTGAGCAAAGCACCGGCAATGATTTACTTCGGGCAAGAGCTGGGCGAACGTGGCATGGAGCAAGAGGGGTTTAGTGGCATGGATGGACGTACCACAATATTCGACTACTGGAGTTTAGAGAGCATACAGAGGTGGCAAAGCAACGACCGATGGAATGGAGTAAAATTAAAAACTAAAGAGAAGGCATTACGGAAGTTCTACCAAAAAGTGCTTACCCTTGCCAATAGTGAAAAAGCATTGCAACAGGGAGAGTTATACGACCTGATGTGGATGAACTATAACAACCCGGCATTTGACTGTCGACACCATTTTGCATGGTTCAGACATATTGAAGATTCTGTAGTACTTTGTATTGTTAATTTTGGCATTAAAGATGCAGATATAATAGTAAATATTGGAGCACATGCCATAGAAACGGTGAAACAACCCCTATCTGAGAAGATGGTATGGCATGACCTTTTAACAGATGAAGAGAGCACTCTTGAGTTTACCGACGATAAGATGTTATCTATCTTTGTGCCGGCACATAATGGTGTGCTCTTAAAGTTGAAAATGAATTAAACAATTATAGCCTAAGAATGATGAAACATTTTTTTATTACACTTTTCATATTTACAACTGTAATCATGACAACACAAGGACAAGAGAAAGTAGGGTTCGCACTAAGTGGTGGTGGGGCTTTAGGTTATGCCCATGTAGGGGTATTGCAAGCATTTAGCGAGGTGGGAATCTACCCGGATGCTATTGCAGGAGCAAGCATGGGTGCATTAATAGGGTCGTTATATGCCGCAGGTTATAATAGCGATTATGTCTTGGACCTAGTGAAACGCGATAAATTATATCGTGTAAATAAACTCATAACACTGCAGAATGCCTTTACAAACACTGGCATGTCGGGGCATAGAGTGCTCTATGAGGTGTTACCCGAAGCTTTTGGAACCGACAGCTTTGAGGGGTTGAAGATGCCTTTTTACCTTAGCGTTACCGATATTAAGAATGCACGATCGGTCATTAAGTCGGAGGGTGGCAATTTAGTAGATTATGTTATTGCTTCAACCTCTATTCCAGGAGTGTTTGAAACAGTGTTGATAAATAACATTGAGTATGTTGATGGTGGGGTATTAAATAATTTGCCTGCCGAGCCTTTGAAAGATGTAGTAGATGTAATTATTGGGGTAGATGTATTGCCACTACACCCAAAAGATTTACCTGCCAATAGCTTTGGATATATGATTGAGGCTCTGCGTATTATGCAGCATCAAAATTCGCAAGGAGGACGCGATGTGTGCGAATATATTATTGAGCCACGAGCAATAGATGAATATAACGAGTTTAGTTTTGATAAGTACCGCGAGATCTATCAATATGGGTATCAGGCAGCAAAAGAGTATATTGCTAAGAATCCGGAGATGGTGAAACGTTTAAGCAAAAAGAAGAAATAGTATTAGCTAAATATATCATTTCAAGCTAATGGAGTCTAAAAAAGAGATTAATGAGGCGCTCTCTTTTTTAGACTCCATTCTTTTTAGTGTTGTAACAGTTTCCAGAAATCCCAGATTACTATTCCTGCCGTTACGCTAACATTGAGTGAGTGTTTCGTTCCAAATTGTGGTAACTCTATACATCCTTTACAACAATCTATTACTGATTGTTGCACTCCCTTCACTTCATTTCCCATCACTACGGCATATTTAGCTCCTTGCTCTACTTGGAAGTCGGGCAACATAATGCTTCCTTCGGCTTGTTCAATGGCAAAGAGTTGATATCCTTGTGCCTTAAGTTGCTCTACCGCAGTTAATGTATCTTGAAAATATTCCCATTCCACCGAGAATTCTGCTCCTAAAGCGCTTTTATGAATCTCCGCATGTGGAGGAGTATAAGTGATGCCACAAAGGATAATCTTCTCTACCCTATAGGCCTCGGCAGTACGGAATACAGAACCCACATTGTGACGGCTTCTTACATTATCCAACACCATCACCACAGGGCGTTTATGTAATCCTTTAAACTATTTTGTGGAGACACGTTCTCTCTCTTCGGTCCTTATGTTACTCAGACAACAAGCTATCTGGTTTAATAACATGCTTATC
>CAMTOX010000096.1 GCA_947074225.1 uncultured bacterium | reverse complement strand
ATTACTATTGGAATGGGTGATGGTAGCATCGGTTCGCTAGTTATACCAACGTTAGTAACGGAACGACTCTGCCGGTAACACCAAAGTTTTTGTAGCACCATTAGTTGTAGGAATATAAACAATGACACGCTCGGTATGTACCCCCTGCATCATAATGCCATAGCCATTATCTTGCATGGCTCTGCCGGAGTTTCCACTCTTATGAGCATAGTCTGCCCAAGCGTTTGTCGATAAGGCTAAAAATGTTATTAGAAGAAAAAATACGCCGAAGTAGTGGCGCAATCTTTTGAATCTACCATTAGTGTAAATAGTAGAACACAGGTAGGCACACTGAGTACCCTTACGGTTTTGTTGTTTCATGCTGTTATGTTTAGATTGATTTATATTAAATCTTTAGAAAAATTGAATTAAAATTGCACTTTTAAGTGTAATTTTTTCATGCGATGTATTATTTTGCAAAAACAATACCACTAAAAACTTAATTCATATTACTAAAATATGAACAAATCACAATTTTCACTATCCCTTAACAAGTTACATGACAAATAAGTTTTTGAAAATATTGAAATTAACACCTTAATTGTAAAAACAACGGTTTTTAAATTAGTATATGTTTACATTAGATATGTAAATTTAAAGATTACCCCAAACATCAATATGACTCTTTCTGAGCATTATGCACAATATTAAACAACTATACAAAAAAAGATCCCCCGACTTCACAGCCAGAGGATCTACACATCATAAATCTAAACAAATATCATTGATGTTGTGTTAGCTTCACTTTTCTTCTTAACAGAAGAAAAATGTACCCCACAAACAAAAATGCAAAAAGTAAATGTGAAAGACCAAGAGGTGTATCAAACTCTCCGGTACCACCACCGGTGGTTTCATTATTTGCTCCTTCACCCGTACCATCTGTTTTAAACATCTCATCATATCCGAATAAGAATGTATCATCAACGTTTCTTGCGTCGTTAACATAATCACCCTTAACATCAAATAGCCCTACACTATATCCTCCTTGATAACTACTACCTGTGGTAGCCATCTGATAACTTGAGGAGGTTGCGCTTCTACTATAACTATTATCCACATTATTACTAAAAGGTTCATAGCTTGAAGCCGCAGCTGGATAGCACAACACTAACATGCTTGCTACTATACTTATAACAAAGATTATCTTTTTCATACTACGTTAGTTTTTATTTTTTATTGCTACGGTTCAATACTCAACGAATAATTACTTTCTCACGACTCACACCACTTTCTGTAGTAATATCAACCACATATACGCCGGTGGTTAATTGCAACTCTTCTTGCAAGCTATTCAATGAACCACGCTCCATTATTAATTGTCCATTAACACTATATACACGGATGGTTTGAATATAATTACTACTTGCCACGACCACTTGTCCATGCTCTGGCTGATACACCTTAACAACACCATCTTCTAAAGTATTCTCTAACTCTGTTGGTGCTTGAGGAATATAACGTATGTAGTAACGACTATTGTCGTTTGCCAACTCAGGCAATGAAATTGTTATTCCATTCACTAACGACTGACGAGCACCACTCTTAGCATCGTAAAGCATTACATGCCCGTTAAAATCATTAACACCATTAAAGGTTAATGTTAAGCTCTCAGTTTCTAAACCATCTTGAATAGCCATTCCCAAAGGTATCATATCCATTTCAGAAACTATATTGACCGACATGGCAGTATTATCTACACTGGTAAATACCATGGCTGGAGTCATCTCTGGCGATAGTAGACTCAAGCGACTATCCTCATATAAATCGTATTCATTAGAGGCACCCGACATCTCTACCACTGTACAATGCGACCTCAAACCATTACGTGTTGCCGTAATAAACAGCTGACTCATATTATTTATTGAAACGGCTTGCTTACCCTTCAATGGAGCAGAACTTGGCGAACCATCGAAATCAACCATCATAGATGGTGCTATTTTCAAATTCGGATAAGCTGCAGTAGCATCTATATGAACCAAGAATGAGGTCATTGGAGGAATTTTTACAGCATCACTATAAGTTATACCTTCTGAATTTGAAATACCAGATGGACTAATTACCACAGTATTTCTATTTACACCATCCAACACCTCGAACGCTCCTGTTACTGAGGCAGAATTATATTCATGATTCATAAACTTCACAATATCTAATTCGCATAGATAAGGATTTGCCAACAAGTGTAATCTTGTACCATAGTCGTTAGTCATAGTAAAATCAACTATGATCTCACTAGCGCCGGTTCCTGCTAATTTATGGCCTCCAACTGGACGAACCACGGTTTCAGAAATATTTGTCTGTTCGCCATATGTGCCATAATAGAAATACTCAGTATCGGCCTTCGGTAAACGAACTATAACCTCACTATCGGAGTTATTATTATTCTGAGGATAGATAGAGTAACCCATACCTACATTAATAGGAGTAATCAAAGCATTAAAAGGAGCTGTCCAGTCGCTACCATTTATATGGAGCGTATCGCCATTACGGTCTTTTGTATAAGCCTCTTCTTTACTATTATAGAATGAGGTGTACATACGATATACTCCACGACTATCGGGCGAATCTACATCACTAAACAATGGGTTACTATAAATGCCCGACGATGGGATATGCATATCACCGGTTACCATACCCTCAAATGGTGGAGCTATTAAGTTCCACTGACCAACGGTTAATGGCATATCTACCCAAGCATTATTATAACTCAATAGATGTTGTGCACCTAATAGTGCATGAGCCCCAACATGAATGCCATTACAGCTATTAGCTACAAAATTCAAATCGTATTTTATATTTAATTGAGCTTTATCGGTAATATCAGGATAACTTTTCCCACTATTAACGGCTTTAAGAATCACGGAGGTAGAGGCTGGCATTAAAGCACTGGTAGATGCCAATGGTACATAACCATTACCGCTATTATCTACATTACCCAAATTATCTATCATCACCCAGTTATTATCGCGGTGCCATGAAGTTGAGGCATTGCGTGGAACCCACATAACATAATCTGGAACCACAATAATACTGAAATAACAACCGGTGCCACAACTCTCATCGCCAACCAAAGGTAACATCACCATAAAGTCATATTGATGACCTGCTTTAAATTCCAAAGAGGTTTTACGATCACTTAGCGACATATAGATCTGCCCATTGGTCTGTTGTGAAAAATCAATAATATCATATACACTACTCAATTCTGTGCCGTCATCGTATGGCAAAGCGGGGTTACCATCGCTACTACGTATTAAATAGATCTTACTAGAAACACTTGCCGATTGCAATTCGGCATGAGTAATATTTTTCAAACCCATAATAGGCAATTGTAATGGTGTTGCCGATACAGTGTTTAAATCTAAACGTACCACACGTCTTGCCATTACATCAACAGGAATATCTATTTCATTATCTTTACCTATATGGAATGCACGGGTAGAACCTATAGCTTCAAGTGATATTACAAATGGACGATCGCACACATGTATAGGTTCATTATCAGAAGTCATAGCACTAGCTGATATAGGGAAGAGCGTAAATTGAGTGGTACCTATAGGTAAACGACGTTTAATTTCTTCTTTATTTAACTCTAACATACCACGCGATAATAACTCTTTCAATAAACTTTTTTCCAAATCATTTAAGCTGGTGGCATTTATAGCTGCTACATCCGATGCTGTAGCATCAACAATACGTAATGCTAAAATAGCGTCTACAATAGCACTATAATCGTAACCGGCATAAATCCCATTATCATTATAATCATCTTTTTCACCATTCAACCAATCATAATGACAAGTACCATCAAAAATCTGAGTCAAATCGCTATTGGCTCCATACATCTTAATAGCTATTGTATTCCATTGGTTACCACAAACATTAGTGGTGGTATTACCATCGGCTAACTCACCATTCACCACCAATACAGATTGTGGTTGAAGTGTAAAGCCAGAACTCATACCACAGTTTGAAGTAGAACGATCCAAGTCGCTAACTTCTGTAGCAATGACACAATAATAGTTACTTCCCATTTGGAAAGTGCTATCGGTAACATGCAGCACATAATAGATATCGTGCATAACTCCAATTTCATCGGCCTCCTTAACTATAAAAATATTCGAGATATTTGGATCTATGGCTATCGAATCCTTATAGGCAGACAAACTTGAATAAGTTCTATAACTAGCACGCTGACCTGTTTTGGCCAACTCTATAATACCATACCGTGCGTTTAATGGCAATGTAGAATTTGAAATATAGTTTTTCACATTCATGGCACTACCAGATTCATTCTGTATCTGATAGTAGATTTCTTGTATATTATTACTAAAATCAAAACCATCAGGATCTAAACGAATCATGATTGTCTCCGCATTTTCAGCACCATTAGCATCTGGACAAGCCACATCGGCTTGATATATTACTAAAGCAGGTTTCTGCATATAGATGCAAACCTCATCAATAGCAAAGTCATTACCAGCAGCATTCTGTGCATTGTTTACAATACGTAAACGGTAATCGTCATAATCTATATCGGGCATCTCTACTTCAAAGAAGATCTGCTTCCAAACCCCTTGATCATCTCCCGATGACAAATCGCCGGTGGTATAAGTTGCAATCTCTTTCTCTATACCTTCTAAGATACCTACAATAGTAAAGTTTAAGTTAGGGTCTGTATCTTTTCCTACATTATTCACCCATGCCGAAACATACATGCGCATACCAGGACACAAACCACTCTCTTTAAAACGAAGGTTTGTAATAACACCTGGACTACTACTTGCATCTACAAAAAGGAAATTGCCCGACGTATTTGTATTACCGCTTCTGGCATACAATCTATCTCTAACGCCTGGAAGAATATAGGCTGGAGAATGCGATGTTATATTTATCAACGCATATTCAGACCAATATGCATCCGTCCGAGTTCTTTCACTATTTGTACCCGGATAGAAGAAACCATAACTACTTTCATCCCATTGTAAAGGAATATTCATGTCGTCATCAAAATATAAGCCTGTAATATATTGGTATTTCTTATTTAAAGAATCGGCACTTATAATACCATCACCATTTTTAGGACCTATATTATCTATCGACTGATATTTTACAGTCACCTTTGCTATATTAAAACCATTGGAAGTCAATTCATATATAACAGTGGTACCATCTGACGAACCATCGACCCGAACTACACGATCATTCTGAACATTTGAAGGTACTGCACCAGAAGATGCCGTCCACGTACCAGAAGTAACTTGTATTGGGTTATCTCCCTGTAAATAGTAGTAGTTACTATTTGAACTATGATACTTATATTGAGGACCAAAACGCAATGTCTGTTCTGCTGGTGCAATAATGGTATACTCCTCTAAGAACGTAGTGCCGGTACAGCTACTTAACGCTGTTGCCATCTCTATAGCAGGGCGTATCTCATAGATCATACGATGAGACAATGTAGGTTCCACTTGTAAATTAGATTGATTACCGGTATAATCTTTATAATAAGATAAATCGCACGCTATCTCATCAATAACGCCAGAAGTAATACTACTTGTATTTGAATATATGGCATGATTTACATTTACATTTCCATTACTTATCTTCACCAAACCAGCATTACCTGAAAGAGCAGAATAGTTATTCAAACCAGATAAACCTACAGCTGTTTCATCTGTTTTATAGTTATACCAACGTGAATAACTCATTGATGTTTCAGGAACTTCTAAAGTACGTGAACCATTTATAGGTACATAAATCACGAAACGTTGCTCATGAACACCCTGCATATGTAATCCATTACCGTTATCTATGTATGCACGCCCGGATTTACCTTGTTGATGATTGAAATCTTTAATTAAACTTGTTTGCAAAAAATTCACCACTAATTGTGTTGCACTATTTATTGTAGAGGTTAATGTTAATGTACCGCTACGAGGTGTTCCACTATTAGAAGAAGCTGTAACTTGATATGAACTGGTACCACTACTATTTACAGTGAAACCATTTCCTGCGACTGCATAATCAAACATCGGTATAACAGTGGAACCATTACTATAACTTGGGAATGCACTTGCAGTAACATTTAATGTCTCACCGGCTGCTGCAAACAGTAATGGGTTTGCCCCGGAATAAGTAAAAGAATCATTCTTTGTATAAGTTTTAAAGGATAATGTTGAAGCATTATTATTATTGAGAACAAGTGACCAACCTTTATTATATCTTAAATATACATTACGGTCTACATTCGCTAATTTACTGTTCGACAAAGTCCACTGAGAAACAGATGAAACAGATGAGACAAGAATAAGAGAATATTGCCCCCAATTACTTGGAACTGCTAAATATTGACCATTACCAACATTCTTAAAACTATAACGGTTAGTTCCAGACACGTTAGTCACTGAAACTTCCCACAGAGCATTAACCGTAACCCTTGTTACAGAGGTAATACTAGAACCATTTATTGCTAAATAGTTATTCCCACTACTAATAGTGATTACATCTCCATTACTCCATTGTGCTTGGGCAAATGAAGAAATACTTATAAACGTAAGGAGTAAAAGCATTATGCCAAGGTAATGGCTCTTTCTACTTATTGAATGGTTATGGCAAGAAGGACGTTTCATGCCAATAGAGGCGCAAGAAGCACCAGAAGTAAATTTCTGTTTCATATTGCTATGTTTAGATTAATTTATATTTTCTCTTTAGAAAAATTGAACGAACATCACACTATTAAGCGTAATTTTACCATGCAAAGTATTATTTTGCAAAAACAATACCATTCAAATGTTAATGCATAAATCAAAAAATAAACTTACCTTACAACAGTCTGATTGTCAACTTATTAACAGACAAAGAGACTTTACAGAGCTTTTAGATAAATAATTTAATTGTGAAACTATACGCTATTATTTAATAAATATTTTTATGTTGAGTATAAAATTAAAAAGCTTAATCATTTATATACTAGATGCTTCTGAGCATTTTGAACAATAATAAACTACTACATATAA
>CAMTOX010000095.1 GCA_947074225.1 uncultured bacterium | reverse complement strand
AGCTCAACTCCCCAATGAGGTGTTGTGTCAAGAACTTATACTCCAAACCATAGTAGATTAAATCGTCGGGTGCTATGCCTTGATCCAATAGCTGCTGCACCTCGGCCAACATGCCCGATTGCACCCGTGCCTCTAAACGGTTGGAAATACGTTCACGACGTAACTCTCGGCTAATGTCAATGCCCAATAGAATAGGGTTGAGCTCCGGGTAGTTGGTCTCGTCTACCGTATGGGTTGCCTCGTAGTCGGCAATCTCAATAGCGCGAATGGCGCGCTTGGCACTATCTAAGTCGGTATTGTTATGTAGTGGGCCATAGCTGGCCAAAAGGGAAGTGAGCTCCTCCAACGACTTCTCGGCCAACCGCTCACGCAATGCCCGGTTCTCTGGAACCTCCTGTAACCGGTATCCCTTCAATACCGACTCCATATACAACCCCGTACCGCCACACAATATAGGGGTAGGGGTGCGCTCCAATACCTCTGGGTAGACCTGCCAGAAATCGCGTTGAAACTCAAAAAGATTATACTTATATCCGGCCTCCACAATATCAATTAAATGGTAGGGTATGGCCGCTCCATTTACAACATAATCCTCCAAATCCTTACCGGTGCCCAAATCCATGCCACGATACACCTGACGCGAATCACAACTAATGATTTCACTCTTTAACCGATGCGCTAAATGCGCCGCAAAGGTAGTCTTGCCGGTAGCTGTCGGGCCTAATATAGCTATGAGGTTGTAGGGAGAAGTTTGTAACATATGTAAGAGGCTTATTTAAGATTTGATTGCTATAGTTATGTAGCTGAATATAATATCATACAAAAATAGCTATTTTTTATTGAATCAATGCAAGGTCGCCATAAATAGATACTGCTTTGTCCTTTTGTGTGGAGCAGATAAATAAGCAAAAGGTATATCCGGTAACTCTAAGTTAATTACCTTTCTTACTTTCCCTAATTAGAAACTCTTCTTGTATTATACAATACCTAAAAACATTTGCAAACATTCATAGTATGGCTAATGGTTTCAAGTTTTCTATTTTTAATTTACGGATTTACTTTCATCTTTCTTACCAACTAAAGGGTTAGTGATATAACTATTTGAACTGTATTTTAAAAGAACACTCCCCTCAAACTATCTATTTGAGAGGAGTTGTTTTATATATTAACAATCAACGATGTTGATGTTATAACAAATTATTGTAGCGGCATAGTTAGTTTGAGGTTAACTCTTCTGCTATCATTTCAGCCTGTTTTAAAACTGTTTCTGTGGCTAACATCTGCATATCGGGTGGATACCCAAATCGACGCAATAACCGTTTTACTGCGACTTTCATTTTTGCACGCACATTCTCTTTAATGGTCCAATCAATAGAGGTATTATTTCGGATAGTTTCTGTTAATACAACGGCAAGTTCACGTAACTTCTCTTTGCCCATCAACTCTAAAGCACTATCATTATCGGCTACAGCGGTGTAAAAAGCATATTCGTAGTCAGTCAACCCAAGCTCTTTGGCTATATTATCTTGTTTAACAATCTGTTTACTCAGATTTATTAAGTCTTCTATCACTTCGGCAGCCGAAATAACTTTGTTGTGATATTTCGTTATAGAATACTCAAGCATCTCCATTAATGACCGACTCTCAACAAAGTTACGTTTTGCACGTACTTTTATCTCGTCGCTCAATAGCTTCTTGAGTACCTCAAGTGCGATGTTTTTATGCTCCATCCCTTTGAGCTCCATTAGGAACTCTTCAGAGAGTATTGAGATATCAGGTTTTTTAATGCCTGCGGCATCAAAGATATCTACCACTTTTTCCGATACCAGGGCTTCATCTATTACCTGACGAATGGTGGTTTCTATCTCCTCGTCTGTGCGATTAGAACCTGTAGAGTCAAATTTGCAAAGTCTGGCTTTTATAGTTTGAAAAAAAGATACTTCATCTTTTACATCCATTGCTTTGTCATGAGGAATAGCAATGGCAAAGGCTTTACCAAGAGCATCTACCTCATTTACGAAACGTTTTTTACCATCGTCAACTCCCAAAATAAAATCTTCTGCTTTGAGTATCCACGATAATTTTTCGGAAACATCTGCACCAAAGTAGTTCTCGTATTCAAAACCATGAAACATTTGTGAAATCACTTCCAGTTTCTCAAGCATCAGTTCTACTGCCTGTTCTTGTTGTAGGGTAGGGTCGCCTTTACCGCCGGAGTCGGAATAGAACGAAAGAGCCTTTTTAAGGTCGGAGGCAATGCCAAGGTAATCTACTACCAAGCCACCGGGTTTATCTTTATAAACCCGATTTACACGTGCTATAGCCTGCATTAGGTTGTGCCCTTGCATGGGTTTATCAATATACATGGTATGCATGCAAGGAGCATCAAAGCCGGTGAGCCACATGTCGCGTACAATAACCAGTTTTAACTCATCGTCTGCATCACGCATCCTTTCGGCAAGTACTCTACGCTCTGCTTTGGTAGTGTGATGTTTCGATATTTGAGCACCATCGGACGATGAGGTGGTCATCACTACTTTAATAGCCCCTTTTTTCAGATCGTCCGAATGCCACTCTGGACGAAGTTTAATGATCTCTTCATAGAGGCCGGCAGCAATACGTCGACTCATAGCCACAATCATTGCTTTCCCCTCAAATACTGCTTGTCGCTGTTCAAAGTGAGTAACGATATCGCGTGCTATATTCTGCAACCGGTTTGGACTGCCTATCAATGCTTCAAGTTGTGTCCATTTAGCCTTTGCCTTTTGGACATTGTTCATATCCTCTGCTGCCAGCTCTTTGTCCAACGTCTCTACCAGTTCTCTACCTTTCTCCGATAGTTCTACTTTAGCAAGACGACTCTCGTAAAAGATACGCACCGTTGCACCATCGGCAACAGCTTGCGCTATGTCGTAAATATCCACATAATGGCCAAACACAGCAGGTGTGTTTACATCGGTGGCTTCAATGGGTGTACCTGTAAAGCCTAAGTAGGTGGCATTGGGTAAGGCATCGCGCAAATATTTGGCAAAACCATATTTTATCTCCGAACCTATTACCTCGTCGGCCTCATTCCTAACATCTACTGTTTTGGCTTTAAAACCATATTGAGTGCGATGCGCTTCGTCTACAATAACTATCACATTCTGACGCTCTGTTAGCGTGTCGAAAATATTACCTGTTTCGGGTTGAAACTTCTGTATGGTGGTAAAAATAATACCTCCCGATTCCACTCTAAGTAGTTGCCGCAAATCTTCTCTATTCTCAGCTTGTACCGGTGTTTGGCGAAGCAGTTGTCGTGAACCGGTAAATGTTTCATAGAGTTGATCGTCCAGGTCGTTACGATCGGTAATCACCACAACGGTAGGGTTATTCAGTTGTTGTACAATCTTAGCCGTGTAGAATACCATCGAGAGCGATTTACCAGAACCTTGTGTGTGCCATATCACTCCTGCCTTTCGGTCGCCTATAGGTTGTGTAATGGTATTCTTTAAGCCATAGTTTTCTGGCCGATCGGCAGCAACATCCAACCCCATGTTTATGCCGGTAGCACGTTTAGTCGACTCTACCGCTTTATTGACGGCATAATATTGGTGGTAGGCAGCAATTTTCTTAATCGTCTTGATGGTGATGATGCCCTCTTTATCTTCTGTTTTCGACTGCTCAAAGACTGTAAACGAACGTATAATATCCAATAAGGTTGTTTTAGAGAGTAGTCCCTTAATCATCACCTCCAATTGCGATACCAATTTAGATGCCTCCACTTTACCATCTTCACTTCTCCAGGCCATATAGCGACTGAAACCTGCCGACAGTGCGCCTGCACGCGACTCTAACCCATCGGAGATGATGATGAGGGCATTATAGTTAAATAGTGTAGGAATAGCCTCTTTGTAGGTCTCAATTTGGCGGTAAGCACTTTGAATGGTTGCATTTTGGTCGGCAGCATTCTTTAGCTCTATCACCACCAGTGGCAATCCATTCACAAACAAGAGTATATCTGGGCGTTTGTTGTGTCCATGCTCAATAATGGTAAATTGGTTAGATACTACAAACGTATTGTTGTGTGGATGTTCAAAATCAATCAAGAACACCCGCTCACCACGCTCAACCCCCTCCTTATGTATCGTCACTGGTACCCCTTCGGTAAGGAGCCGGTGGAATGTCTCGTTATTGGCCACCATATCGGGCGATGCTATCCGCTCAACAACTTTTAGTGCCTCTTGTTGCTGCTTTGGTGGGATGTGTGGGTTAATGCGCCTCACTGCCTCTTCCAACGGTGCATGCAATATTACCTCTTCAAACGAACTCCGCATGGGGTGTTCACCATCTGGCGCAATATTAGGACCATAGAGATAGCCGTAACCGAGTTTCTGAAATAACTCAATGGCGAAATCTTCTATCATGGATTCGGTAAGTTTGGTCATGCGTGGTATTCTTTAGGTTTTTAATACAAATTATATATTTGTATATGCACGTATTTTTTATTTTCTAAAATATTTTGAATTCTTGAGAATAAAAGTATAGTTTATTTATAACTTCATTCTATTCTTTCATATGCATATACATTTTTGAAGTTCCTATGCAAATATGAACCTATTGAGGGAGCATCTCTTAAGGCATTAAATTCATATTCAGGTACTCCTTTGTAAATGTAAAGCGTCCCATTTGAAAATCTTACATATACAATTTCATCATTAACATCATAGCCAAGTTCTGCAATATTAGATGATATTACAGGTTTCATTAGTTCTTGATAATTCATTTTTGTTCCTCCTTTAATTTTTGATTTCTCCAAAGAGAAAGTAAAGTATTATAATTTTCTTTTGACTGTTTCTTTTCCAATTTCCATTTTTCAGATACCTTTGGATCTGAACCTTTAGGCGCATCAGTTAGTTTGTAAAACTTTACTCTTGATGGAATCCTTACTCCTTCACCAGAAATTATACCCTCTCCAGTTCTTAAACTTGGTAACAAATCGACCATTGTTTGTAATTCATCTTGCATCGCAGACCGAATAAAACTTCTGTCTTTAGAATTGTTCATACGCAAAGCAATGATAGTTCCACATTGACTTAAAACTGTTTCATCAAGTTCAGATGGTCGTTGTGTTACAAGAGCTAATCCTACACCATATTTTCTTCCCTCCTTAGCTATAGCTTGAACTGTCTTAGAGGATATTGAATTATCACCTGCTTTTAAATAATTATGTGCTTCTTCCAAAACGATAAATAATGGTTGCTCTTTACCACCATTTGATAGATTTTGTCCCCAGAAAAGTGCATCATATATTATTTTTAATAATGTACCTGATATAGATGTCATAATATCAATTGGAATACCTGATAAATCTAGTATTGTAACAGATTTCTCATTACCTAACCATTCATATAATAAATTATCTATATCCATATTTATTTTCCCCTCTAAATCTGGAATATAATCTCCCTTAAATAAAAAATCATATGTTGAATCTTTCAATTTTAATCGGACACTATCTAAAAATCCTAGTATCCCTTTTCTTGCATTATTCATATAAGGTTCAGAACTGCCAATACCGGGTGATTCATAAACATTTGAAATCATTTTTGATGGATTACCTTTATTTATTAAGCAAAGTGTAGTTTTATCTCTTTTAAAGGTTTGACGTTCAAAATCATCTAAATCAAACCAAAGTTTTTGTCTAGAAAAGGGTATTGGACTGTCAGCTGTAATAAGTTCTTTTTCAATTTTAATATTATTAACAATTGCTGCTTCTCTTTTTGCTTCCTCAATTTTAGTTCTAAAGTATTCTTTATTTGAATCTGATAAGTTTCCTGAGAAAATACTCGTCAACTCATTAAATGGTAAAGCCCAGTAGGGAACAAATAGTTCTTTTTCATCTTTGTTAGCACGAATTTTATATACAACACTTTTATTATTTAAGACGCTATTATATTCACCATGAGGGTCAAAAACTAATATTCTAGAATTTGGAAATTCTTTATCTGCTATTGATTTTAATAACACTCCGACAGCATTAGATTTACCACTTCCAGTAGAACCTAAAACAGCACAATGACGAGAAACTAATTTATCTAGATCAATTTTAGCATTTAAACTTTCTGAAATACTGATACTTCCAACAGTAATAGAATTATCTTCATTATATCCACCATATATTACATCTAAATCGTCAATTGTAACTAAATGAACTTTATCACCTGTAGTTGGTGATTGAAAAACTCCACGTTCAAATTTTCTTCCATTTTGTTCACCTATTAGAGCTAAATTCAAAAATTGTCTATTGGTCTGTTTCGAGAAATCAAAATCATCAAGTTTAAGCCTGTCAGGTATTGCCGATGCACCAATTTGTGTAACTATCCCATATAAGTTGGCATAGCCTAGTGGGACCTTTAAAAAAGAACCTATTTGACCTATACGATATACGATGCCATTTATAACAGGCATATTAGACTTAATTGAATCAAGTAATTGGACTGTAATAATATTGCCCGATACACTTATAATTTCACCAACTTCTGTTTGTTTTTTTTGCATCTTATTCCTTATTAGATAAAAACATCATACTAGTAAGAAAGGAAATGAACTTTTCAAAATTAGGTAAAATAAGTTCACCTTCTCCTGTCCATTGTTGGTTTATTTGTTCTTTTAATTTATCATCTTCATTAGTATATGCATCTTCATCAAAGTAGTGATTAATATTAATTGTGTCCTCATTGTCTGGTTCGCGTTTTAAACGCCAATTTCCAAATACCCCTCCTATAATTGCAGAACGAGTACCAAAAACAGATATTTTACTATTTGTCTTTGCCATTTTTGCTACTTTACTATTCTCAGTTAATGTATACTCTTTTTTGTTGTCTTTATTCCACGTTATGTCGTAAAATAGAACATATATATGACCTAAAGGGTTTGAAGAAAGTGCTGTATTAATTCTTTCGTTAATATGTTCATCACCAAATGAATAACCACAGATTATTAATACAGTATCTGCTTGCTTTATAAAATTACTTAAAGGAGCTCCTAATGCTGTATATGGCTGTTTACGCGATTGGTCATATTTCAACGTTGAAGGATAAATAAGAATA
>CAMTOX010000094.1 GCA_947074225.1 uncultured bacterium | reverse complement strand
AAGATGCCATAGATAGTTATAATACTATTTTGGAGATTGTGGGTGAGATATGTGCAGAGGTGATAGCTCCAAATGCAGAAGGTGTGGATCATGAGGGTCCAACAGTAGAAAACAATCGTGTACATTATGCTAAAGGTACTCAACAAAACCACGATACGTTGGCACAAGCCGGCCTATATGGTATGTCGTTACCTCGTCAATATGGTGGTTTGAATTTCTCTATGGTGCCATACGTTATGGCAGCCGAATTGGTGAGCCGTGCCGATGCCGGTTTTGCTAATATTTGGGGCTTGCAAGATTGCGCAGAAACCATTGCCGAATTTGCTTCGGAAGAGATTAAGGCAGAGTTCTTACCTCGTGTATGTAAAGGCGAAACATGTTCTATGGACTTAACAGAGCCAGATGCCGGTTCAGACTTACAGGCTGTACAACTTAAGGCAACGCTAAATGAGGAAGATGGCATGTGGTATTTAAATGGTGTGAAACGTTTCATTACCAATGGCGATGCTCAGGTGAAATTAGTGCTTGCACGCTCTGAAGAGGGCTCTAACGATGGTCGTGGACTCTCTTATTTTGTGTGCGACAACCCATTTGACAAACGCTTAAAAGTGCGCCGTATTGAGAATAAATTGGGTATTAAAGGTTCTCCAACTTGTGAATTGGTATTTAATAATGTTCCTGCCAAGTTAGTAGGTACACGTCGCATGGGCTTGATTAAATATGTAATGTCGTTAATGAATGGTGCTCGTTTGGGTGTAGGTGCTCAATCGGTAGGCCTTTCGGCAGCAGCCTATGAAGAGGCTTTGGCTTATGCTAAAGACCGTCGTCAGTTCGGTAAAGCCATTATTGAATTCCCTGCAGTATTTGAGTTGGTAACTATGATAAAGGCAAAATTAGACGCTTCGCGTGCTCTATTGTACGAATGTACTCGTTTTGTCGATGTTTACAAAGCTTACGAGGCGTTGGAACAAGGCCGTAAGTTAACACCAGAGGAGAAAGCCGACTATAAAGAGTATCAACGTCTTGCCGATGCATTTACACCATTATTGAAGATGTTCTCGAGCGAATATGCAAACCAAAATAGTTACGACTGTATTCAAGTACATGGTGGTTCAGGATTTATGAAAGATTATGCTTGCGAACGCTTATATCGCGATGCACGTATCTTGACCATTTATGAAGGCACTTCGCAGTTGCAAACCGTTGCTGCTATACGCCACGTCACCACAGGAAACTACTTGAAACAGATAAGACACTATGAAACAGTGGCTATTAATCCCGAATACAGTGCTTTACGCGACCGTTTGGTAGCTATGACAGCTCTTTATGAAGCTGCCGTTGCAAAAGTGGTAGAGGCAAAAGATCAGGAGTATTTAGACTTTGTAGCACGTCGTTTGGTTGAAATGGCTGGTCATATCATCATGGGATACCTATTATTGATTGACTCTTCGCGCGACAATATGTTTGAAAAATCGGTACGCACATATTTAAACTATGGCGAAGCAGAGGTGAGCAAACATGCTTCCTTTATTGATAATTTCGATAAAGAAGAGATAGATTTGTATCGTTAAATAAAGAGAACGAATATAGAATGAAGGGGATTTCGCTAAATATGCGGAGTCCCCTTTTTGCATGCCTTTTGTAGAGATACTATTAACCAGATGGGTAATTATTTTGACTGATAATGTAATTATATTAATGTAGTCTTAAAAGGGAAAGGTGCGTTGCAATGCTCTAATATTCAGAAAGTAATGATATGTATATTATTTGCTATTAGTGAATCCTTTTAAACTATTTTGTTATAAAATACGAAATGTATGTTTTAGAATCTGTTTTGGCATTTTGATTGTACTTACATTTATTAGTTTATAAATAACTATGTAAAAATATAGGATTTAGTATCGTTAAACCATAAAAGAAAAAAAGAAGTAATTATGAAAAAGTTATTATTTAGCCTTGCCTTTCTAATGGTCTTTGGATTGGCGTTTGGCCAAGAAGGAAAAACACGCGAGAGAAGCGAAAAAGAGCAACAACGTTATGAGCAACGTGAGGAACGTCGTCAAGAACGGTTAGCACGACATGAGGCACGTGCAAGAGAACGAGCAGAGCGTGCTGCTGAAATTACTAAGATGACCGATGAGCAAAAAGAGGTGGTATTGGATATTTGCCGTCAAGAACAACTTCAAATACAGAAGATTATTCGTAATGCAGGAGACAATACCGATTTAATGAAAGAACAAATCAAAGCATTAATGAAAACAACTAATGCTAAGATTAAAACCATTGTAGGTCCTTAAAAATATACGCATTACGAGCGTTGGTTCCAGGATTCAAATCAAGAACAGATTCTTCAGAATCAGGTAATTCAAGAAGAAGTAGGTGTGAAAGAGTACGAAGAACAGATGGTAAACGAGGTTCGTCGTCAATTGAAAGAGAAAAATAAGGGTGAAAAGAATAATTAAACCCTGAAGTTATATATTTCTATTTTCTGTGATTTGCTTGTAGAGTAGTGTAATTACTATTCTGCAAGCATTTGTTTTCTACATAAATAGGTGTTGTATATTGGTAAAATATGTTGTTTAGCATATAAATAATAAGAGTAAAATTTGCACAATAATCTTAAAAGTGAGCATCTGTTTTGGTCTTCTGCCGTAAAAATACGTTACCTTTGCAATTCATTTTTAAATGTTATTTATGCAATCACATAGCTTATTAAAAGGAAAACGCGGTATAGTTTTCGGAGCATTGAACGATCGTTCAATAGCTTGGAAAGTAGCCGAGAAAGCAGTAGCCGAAGGCGCTCAAATTGTATTAACCAATGCTCCAGTAGCAATTCGCTCTGGTGAAATATATCAATTAAGTGAGGCTTTGAATGCACCAGTCATTCCTGCCGATGCAACAAGTATTAAAGATTTAGAGCAGTTATTTACCGAAGCTCAAGAAAAATTGGGCGGTAAAATAGATTTTGTTCTACACTCTATTGGCATGTCGCCAAATGTTCGTAAAGGACGCACTTACGACGATTTAGATTATAAATTCTTAGATAAGACCTTAGATGTTTCGGCTATCTCATTTCATAAGATGCTACAAGTAGCCATGAAACAAGATGCTATTGCCGAAGGAGGTTCAGTGCTTGCATTAAGTTATATTGCAGCACAACGTACTTTTGCCGGTTATAATGATATGGCCGATGCAAAATCATTGTTAGAATCTATTGCACGTAGCTTTGGTTGCTTGTATGGCTCTAAGAAGGGTGTACGTATCAATACCATTTCACAATCGCCTACTATGACTACTGCAGGTAGTGGAGTAGGGGGCTTTAATCTCTTCTATGAAGTAGCCGAAAAGATGTCGCCACTAGGAAATGCTTCGGCCGATGAGTGTGCTGACTATTGTGTTATGATGTTCTCTGACTATACCAAAAAGGTAACAATGCAAAACCTTTTCCACGATGGTGGATTCTCTACTACTGGAATGAGTGCAGAAGCAATTGAGATGTTCAGTCAAAACTGCAATAAAGAGTAATAGAAATGATGTTATATAATTATGGGCAAACAATCGCAAGGATTGTTTGCCCATAATTTTTTATGCTTATAATATTTAGTTACTAAGCTGTTTCTTCGCAATATTACTGTTTTTTCTAATGGTAATCCAGGTTAGTTTATGCCATAAACTCTCAAGCGGACCCTTAGTGTGATTCTTGAACCATAAATTACAGAACCATACCTGAAAGATAAAGATGCCTATGGCAACAAATAAACTGGCAAACATTCCTAAATGTGGAGCAAGATTTAAACCTATAGGGAAGAATAGAATAGCGCCTATGTACGATTGTGCAATATAGTTTGTTAAAGTCATTCTGCCATATGAGCGTAGAGGCTTGCATAGTTTTACAAAACGTGGTAACGACCAGTAGCAGGTGGTGAATACAGATACAATGACACCTGTGAAAAGCACTTTGTGCCACATATCGAATACTAATCCGGCATATGAACCTATGGTAAGTTTCGCTAATGTTGCAGCCGGCACATAAGCAATTGCCGATATGGCCATGACATACTCCCAACGTTTCTTATTCTGGTCGCTCTCAACAAACCATCCTTTACGCCCAATGAGGTATCCTAATAAGAATAGTCCTCCAGTCTGGAAGAATCGTCCTCCTTCAATAGCCCATAATAAACTAGCCTTTTGTCCGAGCGTTAAATTGCCAATGATAAATTCGCTGAAGCTTCCATGTTTAGTGTAATTATACACATCGTCCCATAGTGGACCATTCAAAGAGTTTATTTGGTGAAGTCCAAATATTTGTTGAAACCACTCCATAGGTTGCATTAAAAAAAATATGGCTACAATAAGAATGGTTTTATTGCTTTGGTGTCGCATAAAAAAGAGTAACACTCCCATAATAGCATAGAGAAGAAGAATATCGCCACCAGGAAATATGGCAGCATTTATAAATGCAAAACCAACCAGCAAGAGAAGGCGCCAAAGGAATCTATAACCAAAATCGTTTCCTTTTTTCTCTTGGTTACGTTGCTGAATGTAGAATGTGAGTCCGAAAAGTAATGCAAAGATGGCGTACGACTTACCAGCAAAGAGTGCAAAGATAATGTCGTGTGTACCTTGGTTTAAAGCATTTAGCCATGCAGGGAGCGTAGAAGGATCGGGGAACTCAAAATACATGAAGTGCTCTTGACTATGTACTAATAGAATAGCAAAAATGGCAAAACCGCGCAGAGCATCGACCACGGTAATACGTTTTGTTTTAGAATCAGAAGATGTCATTTAATACTAGAAATATAAATAATTAATAATGAATTGATGTTTTGGAGTTGTTGGGAAATAGATTAAATAGTAATCTCTAAGATATTGTTTTCCGGGTCAAATATAACACTCTCATAATAGCCGTCGCCCGTTGTGCGTGGTTCACTCATAATGGTGTAGCCTTCATGCTCTAAGAGTGAGGTGAGACATTCAACCTCTTCTTTACTACCCACCGATATGGCTATATGTGCAAGTCCATATAGTGATACATCTCCTTCTATATTGGAGAGTAAATTGGGTTTATGCATAAGTTCTATTCTACTACCTCCTTCCTTAGAAGTTAGAAATCTTGAGGTGAATTGTTTCGATGCATTATGGTATTTTTGACCTATTGAAAAGCCAAAATAGGTGTGGTAAAATTGAGCCATCTGCTCTAAATCTTTTACCCAAATAGCAATATGATTTATTTTCATGAATGCTTAATTAAATGAATAGAGAAAGCAAAAGTAATGATATTGTAAGAAATACAAATTGATAATTATCAATTTCGTCATTTCTAACGAAATTAATTATCTTTGTGCTATATACTTAAAGGTTATGACTTCTATTATTGATATTATATTAAAGAAATACCACCTAACTTTCTCTGACCGATCCAAAGTGCTATTATCTAATATTTTAGAGCGTAGAGAGTTCAAGAAAGGAGAGATTATACTTCATCAGGGAGAGGTGACAAAACATATTTACATTGTAGAGAGAGGCATTATGCGCCAATACTATTATAAGGATGATAAATATATAACTGAGCATTTCTCGACCGATTCCGATGTGGCAAGTTGTTTAGAGAGTCTCTTCTTA
Source organism: uncultured bacterium (assembly GCA_947074225.1). Lineage (GTDB taxonomy): Bacteria > Bacteroidota > Bacteroidia > Bacteroidales > Paludibacteraceae > CAMTOX01. The sequence goes on along the minus strand of CAMTOX010000094.1, from coordinate 1,494 downwards.
AAAGAGCCAACAATGATTATGATAGAGGCTATAGAGCCTTCAGTTATCTATTTGCTTGACTTTGCTAAATGGGAAAGCTTATGCGATCAAGGCGAGGTGGATTTGGTAAGACTCTACCGCAAAATGATGGAATATATGCTTGTGGTATCTCAACAAAAGTCAGATTCTTTGCGCTTTGAGAGTACTATTGAACGTTATAAACGTTTTTGTGAAGAATATTCAAATATCGTAAACCGAGTACCTATAGCAGACATTGCTTCATATTTGAATATGAGTGCCGAAACATTGAGTAGAATAAGATCACAAATAAAATAATATATAGTTTATTCCAATATAATTGTATTTTATTAAGGTAATTCAATCCTCACAAGCTATGGATTATAGAGTTATTCTTTTCTTAGTCTCGCAATTTATATTACTTTTGTGATTGAATTTTTTTATAGCTCATTATATTAGGTAAATACCGATGTAAAATGACATTCTATTGTTTTTTTAAGACTAATAACACCAATATGACCAAACGTTTTTTAGCTATTGTAGCATGCTGTTTATTTTGTGTAACTCTTTTTGCGCAAGACCCTTATGAAGGAAGTGGTAAGAATAGTGGGGCTCTTTATGAACCAGAAAAAATTGTTTACAACTCAACATTTAGCTTTGCTCTATTAACCGATTTACATATCGATGTGAATAATAGTCTTAATAGTGAGGATTTAGCCGCTATTATTGACGATATTAATATGCAGAAAGGATTGGCTTTTGTGTTGGTTACTGGCGATGTAACAGAGCACGGAGATCGGGCATCGTTAGAGCATGCTAAGAAACTATTAGAGAAACTTAAACTACCATATTACGTTATTCCAGGTAATCACGACACACGTAGCACAGAATCAGGTGGTACCGATTTCAAACGTATATTCGGGGCAGAACGCTTTCGCTTGTTAATGAACGACTATATCTTCTTAGGTATTAATACCGGTCAAATACAAAATAGTGGCGATGGGTATATTCAGCCACAAGATATAGAATGGTTAACACGCCAATTAAAGATTGCCGGAAAGAAACGTCCAATCTTTTTAGTATCGCATCACCCACTAAAAAATGGTGATGTTAGCAACTGGTATGAAGTAACCGACGTGGCCCGAAAATATAATATCCAAGGGGTATTGAGTGGCCATTATCACCGTAATTTTATGGATAACTTTGATGCGCTTCCAGCAGTAATAAACCGCACCATGCAACGTGGTAAAGAGCAGAAAGGCAATTATACCATCTATGCTATCTCCGATCCAATTTTTATCATTGACAAAGCACACCAGGAAGAAGCAATAAAATGGGGAGCATCGTCGCTCCAACCTAAAGGATATGACTAATCACATAGTAAAATCAAACCTCGTGACGCGGTCATTAGTCGCTTTCGACAGGTAAAAAAACATCGGGCACTCATTACATAAAAAGCAGACATTGCTGCTACTGCAAGACATGAAAATATTATGT
>CAMTOX010000093.1 GCA_947074225.1 uncultured bacterium | reverse complement strand
TCTAAACTATAGCCTACACTCTTTCCCTACACGACGCTCTTCCGATCTGCCTTTCCGGTATCAGCAAAAACTAGTGATAAGCCAAAATTAGTAGTGATGATAACCATTGATGGTTTACAATCTGATTTGATAGACCGTTATTGGGAAAGTTTTAGTTATGGTGGTTTCCGTCGTTTAATAGACGATGGCTATTATGCTGCGAATACCCCATGTAGTTATATTACAACAGGCAAGGCAACAGATTATGCTTCGTTATATACGGGTTCTTATCCGTTATATCATGGTATTGTTTCAGAGTATTACTTTAACCATAAGAAACAAGAGCAGGTAAGTGTTATTGACGATGTTAACTACTCCGGCATAAATAGTCTTCGTTCTGTTTCTCCGGTAACATTACAGACTTCTACCATTGCCGATGAGTTAAAACTTTCCGACCCTCGCAGTAAGGTTTATGCCATAGGTTTAAACCCTGCCGAAGCTATCATGATGGGCGGGCATATGGCCGATGGTGCTGTATGGATTGACGATTTAACGGGAGAGATAGCCACTACCACTTATTACAACAATGGATTACCACGCTGGGCAGCAGAGTTGAATGAAGAAGATTTAGTAGGTAAGTGGAAGTTGACCAATTGGCAACCGGAAAAAGATATAAATAACTATCAATATCGTGCCATTACACAACGTGGATTCTTAGAGCAGAAACCTACTTTCTATCGGAGAGATAGCGGTGAAAATTTTGAGATGCAGATGATAGCTTTTAAACAGACTCCTCACGTTAATCAAGTGGTGAAAGAGTTGGTGACACGCACCATTCGCGACGGAAAGATGGGTTATGACGATATTACCGACCTACTTGCCTTAACTTTAAATGCCAATAGTAACTTTACCGGATATGGCCCTTGTGCTGAGACCGAGGATATGTATATTAAGTTGGACCGTACTTTGGCAGAAATTCTTGATGTGATTGATATTACCATTGGATTAAAGAATGCAGTAGTTGCAGTGACAACAAACCATCAAGAGCACCGTTCGCGAGAGTATTTGTCGCAAATGCGTATTCCTACAGGTAACTTTAACCCGTACCGTACTATGGCAATTTTAAACTCCTATTTAATGGCAGTGTATGGTCAAGGACGTTGGATAGATGGCTATTATGCACGTCAACTCTATTTTAACAAGAAACTTATTGAGGATAACAACATTAAGCTGGAGGATATTGAAGAGTTTACCGCGCAATTCTTATTAGAGTTTGAAGGGGTGCATTCGGCCTACTCATCGCGCGCATTACAAAAAGTTGCCAATGTAGATAATGACCGATTGGCTCAAATGCGTAACTCATATTTCAAGAATCGTTCGGGCGATGTGGTCTTTAATCTTCTTCCTGGATGGTATGAAACAGACCATTTAGATAGACCTATTGGTGTGACCTCCTTTATTACAAATAACATTCCCATAATATTCTATGGCATTGATAAAAGTAAGTTTACTAAGGAGCCGATGTTGGAAGATATAGTACCAACCTTGTGTCAACTCATAAGAATACCATTTCCAAATGGTTGTGTAGGTACACCTGTTATTCGTAAATAGTTGCAAAAGCGATTCTTTCACAATAACACTATTGTGAAATAATATTGAACGTATAAAAATAATATCCCTGAACTCATGTGAGTTCAGGGATATTATTTTTATACTAGATAGAGATTATAACTCATCTCTAAGTCGTTCTAAGATTTCGTATACCGCCGGACAGGTTTCGCTATTCTTGATAGTGAGATTTGCTATCTGATAGAACTTTGTTCTGTCGGTGTGTGGATACTCTCTACAAGCTATGGGTCGTGAAGCATATACCGAACAATAATTGTCGTCGCATAAGAAGGGGCATGGCATCGATTTAAATACATAGTCATTATCTTCATCAATGCGCAAGTAGTCGTCGATAACTTTGCTAGGTTTCATGCGTAATGCTTGTGATAATCGCTCTATATCTTTATCTGTAATTCGCGGTCCTAAGGAGCGGCAACAATTAGCACACTCTAAACAATTAATCTCTTCGAATACCTCTTCGTGCAAAGCATGAACGGTATCGTCTAACCAGCGGTACTGATTTTTTTTGAGTCGTTTAAAGAAGTTTTTGTTTAATGGCGCACTCTTTTGTGCATTCAATAGTAACTTTTGTAGATCAACCATGTTACTCCTCTACTAAAGATTATAATTTCTATGTCCAAAGATAGTGCTACCAATACGTACCATGGTGGCTCCCTCTTGAATGGCTATGATATAGTCGTCGGACATACCCATAGAGATTTCCTTGAAATGACTACTGTTTTTAAATACACCTTTCTGAAGTTCTTTGAAAGTATTAGCAATAGCTTTAAACTCTTTTCTAATTTGCGTTTGATCGTCGGTAAATGTTGCCATTCCCATGACACCGCAAATTCTAATATTTGGATATTGATTAATAAATTCCGGAGTAACAAGCGCCTTTAGTTCTTCAGGTTCAAAGCCATGCTTAGATTCTTCTTGAGCCACAAAAAGTTCTAAGAGCACATTAGCTACGATATTAAGTTTAGAAGCTGTTTTATTGATCTCCTCAATGAGTCTGATATTTGAAACACTATGTATTAAAGTAGCAATAGGCACAACTTGTTTCACTTTATTTGTTTGCAAGTTGCCAATAAAATGCCATTCAATCTCTTTAGGAAGTTGTTCAGCCTTCTGTGCCATCTCCTGTGGACGGTTCTCGCCGAAGCAACGTTCTCCAGCTTTATATGCCTCTAAAATTGCTTCGTTGGGGTGGAATTTAGAAACACAAATCAACTTCACTCCCGAAGGAATATTCTGCCGCACTTTGGCAATGTTACTTTCAATAGACATTCTGCTTAAACTTTTGTATTAATCGTTTTGAGGCTCGTATGTGTAGACATCTAAGATAGCTGTTTCTGTTACAGCAACAATTTCATAATCTCCTAAAGAGTTTTTCATTCTGTCTATTAATACCATAACAGCATTAGGTAAGTCTGATGCTTGAACCATCATAGTTTGCGAGCTCTTTTTCTCAACTCCTTTATTCTCGTCGAGCATAATGTAATTAACCTTGCAACGGTACCATTTATCACCTTCCTCATTAAAGAAAAGTTCAGCAATTTTAGCTCTTCTAATATTGCTAATCATAAATTCTCCTGTTACAAAGGGTTGTACCTCTTTAGAGATACGTGTTTCGGCTTCAGTAAATGTCAAAGCATCTACTAAATATGGTTCAGTTACTTTTTTTTGTAATCCATCTTCTCCAGTTCTATCGAACGAGACTTTACATTCAAACCAATTGTGCATAATATTAAAGTGTTATATAAAAGTACTATTTTGTACTATTTTGATTGATAATTATTGTTGTTAACGATATTGGAATAGAATTTGATGCAATAATCATTTGATGTCAAATTTGATAGTATTTCAATGTCAAGAGATTAAATTCAAATATTTATTCCATTTTGCATATACAAAAGTACTATTTTTCTGAGGTACTGCAAATTGTTTCGAATTTTTATCTATATTTGTATGCTATTTTAATTTTAAAAATTTAATCAATTATCAATTTTTAATTGTAAAACAACTATGAAAAAGATTTTATGTTCAGTAATGATTTTAGCAGTAGCATTTGCTGTTATTGGCTGTGGTAATAAAAAGAAAGCCGACACTTATGACTTTAAAGGTAAAGTTTTAGTACCATGCGAATTAGATGGTCAAGCAATTAAAGCTTGTCATATGGAGCCACTTCCAATGATTTCGTTCGATAGTGTTGCAAATCGTTTTAATGGCAATACCGGATGTAACCAAATGTTTGGTGAATTTACTTGTGAAAATGAAGTTATTAAATTCTCTAATGTAGGTTGTACAAAAATGATGTGCGATCCTCAAGCTAATGAAATTGAAGCTAGCATGTTAAATGTTATTAATAATGCGACAAGTTATGCTGTTAGTGAAGATAAGGTTACTTTCTATGCTGATGGTAAAACTTTAGGTGTTTTCAAATTTAAAACAAATAAGAGCTGCAAAGATAAAGAAGGTGCAGAACACCAACATTGCGGTAAACATCAAGGTGCTGAAAATGCTGAGCATAAACATGAATGTCAAGGTCATAACCATGGTGAAAAAGCAGCATGTGCAAATAAACCAGCTGATGCAACCACTGAAGAGCCTGCAGTTAAAGAGGAAGTGAAAAGTGTTGCTGCTCCTGCTGGTGCAGATTTAAAAGTTACTAATGATAAAACTCCTGCAACAAAAGTTGAATCTACTAGTGCTGCATCTGTAACTCCAGCTGCTAAAGAGCCTACAGCTCCTAAAGTTGCTACTCCAAGCACTGCAACAAAAACATCTCAAGAGAAAGCAGCTGATAGAACTACAAATAACGCAGTGAAATAATATATTTCATAGGGTGTTATTGAATTAACTTTGTATAGTATGAATTTATATTATGCACCTGATATTGCAAAGACTCCTTTTCTTCCAGAAGAGGAGTCTTTACATTGTGTGAAAGTGCTTCGTCAGAAAGCTGGCGATATCATTCATCTTATAGATGGAGTAGGAGGATTGTACGAGGCGAGGATTGTTATCCCTCATCAAAAACGTACTGAGGTTGAAATATTAAATGTTACAGAGAATTACGGTAAGCGCAATTTTAAGCTTCATATGGCAGTAGCGCCTACTAAAAACATTGATCGTTTCGAGTGGTTTCTTGAAAAGGCTACTGAGATTGGTGTAGATACATTTACACCTCTTAATTGTCGATACTCTGAACGACGTATCGTAAAGCCAGAGCGTATGGAGAAAATTGTTCTTTCGGCTGCAAAACAATCGCTCAAAGCCTATTTGCCTGTGATTAATCCTATGATTGACTTCAATCAGTTTATAGAGAATGTAACAGAGACAAATAGATATATTGCCCATTGTTATGATATGGATAAAGCATATCTTATTGATGTATGCGCCCCAAAATCAGATGTTATCCTGTTAGTAGGACCTGAAGGGGACTTTAGCAAAGAGGAGGTGCAAATGGCATTAAATAACGAGTTTCAGTCGGTATCGCTTGGCGATGCACGATTACGTACAGAGACAGCCGGTGTTGTTGGTTGTCACTTGGTAACTATTGCAAATCATAAATGAATTAACCAAATGTTTATTGAGGAGTAAACCGAAAATCCTTTAAAAGAGTAGGAACTATTTTTATTATTTAAATGAAGAAGCTATTAATACTACTTATTGTAGTGATTCTCTTGCCATCTTGTATGTCGACAAGAACAAATGTAGGCAATTTTAAAGAGATGTCTCAAGTCGACAAGTCAAAAGTTTATAACTATTCAAAGGGTAAGCAATGTTACCTTTTCTGGGGTTTGGTGCCGCTAGGTAGAAGAAGTGTTGCTACACCTGCAAGTGGAAGTTGTCAAGTAAGAACCTATTACAACTTCTGGGATGCTTTGCTATCGACCATTACTGGTGGCATCTTCTCTATGCAGACTATTAAAGTTAAGGCTATTCAACAGCCTAGTTTAGCAGTGGCTGCAACAGAGTAATTGGTTTGTAATTACTAAACAAAAGAGTCTCAAATTTATTTGAGACTCTTTTGTTTTACTTACTTATTTTTCCCGGATTCTTCCCAATAAAGTCTTTCCAACTTCTATATTGTTTTTCCTGTGTGGGCCTGTTGCTTTGTAGATAGTGGCAATAGGCAGCTGCTAAACCATCGGTAGCATCCAAATGTTTTGGCATTAACTCATCTGGAATCTTTAGGAAACGTCGCATCATGTCGGCAACCTGCTCTTTGCTTGCTTTACCGTTGCCAGTGATTGCCATTTTTATTTTTAAAGGGGCATATTCATGTATGGGAATGTCGCGCGAGAGTGCTGCAGTGATTGCTACTCCTTGTGCGCGTCCTAACTTAAGCATGGACTGTACATTCTTACCAAAGAAAGGTGCCTCAATGGCTAATTCATCCGGATTGTACTTTTCTATAAGTACCATCATTTCTCGATATATGGTTTGGAGAGTCAGATAATGATCTTTTATTTTATGTAAATCAAAAACACCTAAAGTAATAAGTTCTACTTTATTGTTTATCACTTTCAGTAACCCATAGCCCATGATGGTGGTACCCGGGTCTATTCCTAATATGATGCGTTCTGAGGCCATTTCGTATTGTGCTATTATAAAATCTCCATTACGGTAGAGAAGGTGAGTACATTCTCGCCATATTGTTGTTTAAGCAGTGTTAGTAGTTCTGCTTCTTGGTTTTGTTTCCAATTTCTAATACTCTTTAGACTATCTATTTCAAACTGAAATGCATAAGAAGTGTATCCTTCTTGTGGTTCCATAATGATTTTGCAAAAGCGTATGTTTCTAATAGAGCTGTCTATTTGTATATTTTGCAAATGAGTGCTTCTCATCGTTTCTGCCCATTGTTGAGCTATCTTCTCATTCACTGCGAATGTTGTATTATACAAGTACATAATTATTTCTTCTGTTTGATTTTATACAAAGATACTAAATCTATCCTCACAAAAAAAGCTCTACCATAAATGATAGAGCTTTCATATTTTCTTCAGAACTATATTAGTTAGCGCTAATAGGTTCTACTGAAACGTAAGATTTGTTGTTGCGTTTTTTGCGGAATACTACGTTTCCATCAACTAATGCAAACAAAGTGTGGTCTTTACCCATACCTACATTCTCACCTGGATTGTGTACTGTTCCACGTTGACGAATGATGATGTTACCTGCTTTTGCATATTGACCACCAAATATTTTAACGCCTAGTCGTTTACTTTCCGACTCACGGCCGTTCTTTGAGCTACCAACTCCTTTCTTATGTGCCATTTCTTTCTAAATTTTAAACGATTAAGCTTTAATGTCTTTGATAATGATCTCTGTGAAGTTTTGACGGTGACCGTTCAATTTACGATAACCTTTACGACGTTTTTTGTGGAATACTAATACTTTCTCACCACGAACGTGCGAAATAACTTCGGCAACAACTTTTGCACCTTCAATTACTGGAGCACCTACGGTGATAGCACCATCGTTGTCAATTAATAATACTTTGTCGAATTCTACTTGAGAACC
>CAMTOX010000092.1 GCA_947074225.1 uncultured bacterium | reverse complement strand
AGGTTATGGCGAAAATACCCTCAATGACACCTTAACAGCCTATTTAGATAAAACTACACTAAAACCTTTGAATATGGTTCAGGTGAGTCGCGAGAATAAATATTATGGTGTAAATCATTATAACTACAACTATAATGAAGATATGTACAATTGTCATATCAAACGAATTAGAGCTAAAGGAATTGAAGAGATGCAAGTTTCCGATAGTATCCCTTTCTTTGATGTTGTGACCTACGTATATATGTTGCGCGATGATATAAACCCTAATAAACTACATATTAATCAAAAGGTAAATAACCGATTAGTACTCGACGATGGGATTTACCCTCTTTATTGGCGCTATGCCGGACAAGAACGTGTAAAACTTAGAGGCAACAAGCAAGTATACGACTGTTTAAAAGTTAAACCTGCATTTGTTGATAGTTCACTATTTGACGATGGTGAAGTCATGACTTTATATGTGAGTGATGATGAGAATAGAATACCAATCATGATAGATGCTAAACTTAAAATTGGTTCTATAAGTGCCTATTTAAGCAATTATAAGAACTTAAAACATCCTCTTAAATCATTAGTTCAAAAATAATCCTTCAAAATTTATCATATAAAGGCTATCATAATTATGGTAGCCTTTATTTATTCTAATTACTTAATATATTATCATAGCAAATCTATTCAATTTAGCAGAAAACACGAGTCTACAACATTAATAATTAAATCATAAAGTTAAACTATTGGATATAAATTTAATTAAGAGTCAATGGCATTGAGTTTGATTTTAAAGCAGAGTTAAATATCAACTTATATATTTACACTTATTAATTCAATCTATATTATTATGAAAAAAATTATTCTTTCATTTATGGTTTTGTTTTGTTTCATTACAATGATACAAGCACAAGACAATCATCCAAACCATAAAGTTCAGTTGGCATATACCCATTCGAACTCCATTTATGGTGAAAAAGTTATTGACTCTTTAGTTGTTAGAGCATTGGCCGAGAATATGCCAAACTACTACCATGCTCCAAACTTACCACAGTTTGCTGTAATTGGGAAAGATCGTAAGTTCTATTTTGGCGTAGGTGGTTACGTTAAAACAACCATCTCTTACGACTGGGGTAATCCAATTAGTAGTAGTACTTGTTTTACTACCTCCGACATTCCGATGAGTGTTACAAAAGGTAATAATCAGCTATTACAATTTAGTGCACAGACCAGTAACTTGAGTTTCAACTTTGTAGGCCTACCAGGTACAAAACATCAAATAGGAGCCTATATAAACTTCAACTTTATCAATCCTAATTACGCACCTTACATAACTGCTGCATATGTTAACTATGCTGGTTTCACTATCGGTTATGGATTTAGTTTATTTACAGATGCCGGTGCAGCACCTCCTACAATTGACTATGAGGGTCCTAATGCATTAACAGCAGTCTATAATGCTGTATTTGACTATCAATATCAATGGGGAAAACATTGGGGTGTTGGTATAGGTTTAGAAAGCCCTATGGCTTCTTATACTAATGGACTTAAAACAAGGACAATCAATCAAAAGATTCCAGATATTCCTTTCTATATTCAAGCTTCATGGAATGAACGCAGCAGTTGGGTAAGACTTTCTGGATTAGTACGTAATATGATGTATTACGATGAAGTAAAAGATAAAAGCTATGATAATGTAGGATGGGGTGTAAAATTAAGTGGTAGTATTGTATTTATACCACAGCTAACCATGTATTATCAAGGAGTATTTGGAGAAGGAATATCTAATTACATGCAAGATATGACAGGTTTAGGATTAGACATGCTTCCTTCGGTAGATCATAGTGGTAAATTGGACAATGTTCAAGCATGGGGTGCTTATCTTGGACTTCAATATAACTTCATTCCTTCTGCTTTTATATCGGCAACATATAGTATTGCACGTACCGATAACAATAAAGCAATGTACTCAAACAATCAATACAAAGGAGCTCAATATTTTGTTGCCAATATTATGTGGTCTTTAAATGCACAGATACAAATTGGTGCAGAATACCTTTGGGGTCAGAAAGAAGTTGCTTCAGGAGAAAGAGCACACGATAACCGTGTTCAAGCAATGTTAATGTTCAATTTCTAATAGTTGTTTATAGCGAATATCTTATAAAGGATTGTAATACAGTATTAAGCGTTTCAATAACCTAAACCAAGCCTTTGTATCATGAAAAAATATGTATTTTATATTATTATATTGCTAGGTTTTGCAGTGCAAACAGTACAATCGCAAGACAGGCATCCGAATAGTAAAATCTATATAGCATACAATAGAGATAAGACATTCTATGGTAAAACAGAAATTGATTCGGCAGTTATAAAAGCCTTAGCATATAACCTCCCGAACTATATTCATACTCCCGATATTCCAAACTTTGCCATTATCGGAAGAGATAGAAAGTTTTACCTCTCTTTTGGAGGATACATTAAAGTGAATGCTACTATGGATATTGGTAATCCATTAACGAACCAATATTTATTTGTTCCTAGTGCAATACCAAACACAACACTCAAAGGTAATAGAGAGCTGCTGCAGTTTGGTGCCGGACATAGTAGAATTAACATGAGTTTTGTTGGTCTACCAAACAGTAGATACACTATTGGAGCATATGTAGATTTTGATTTTCAAGACCCTAACTACTATTTCCATTTGTGCAACGCTTATGTTAAATACTTTGGTTTTACACTTGGATATACCAATACATTATTTGAGGATATAATGGCTATACCGCCTACCATAGATTCACATGGACCTAATAGTAACGTATCAAATACCAATGCGGTGGTAAACTATCAGTATCATTGGAAAACACATTGGAGTGTAGGTATAGGTGTTGAACGACCTTATATTTACTATAGTGCTGGAGATTATACTTCGGCATGTAACCAAAGAATGCCCGACATTCCTTTATATGTACAATTTGCATGGGATCGTAAAAATAGTTGGATTAGAATCTCTGCACTATTAAGAGAGCTAAGCTATATTGACAACATTCAAAATAAAGAGATAAATAATTTTGGATGGGGAATTAGATTAAGTGGATCGGCAATGCTTGCCGACCCACTTATTATCTACTACAATGCCGTATATGGAGATGGAATTTCCAATTATATTAAGGATATGCATAAGATTGACTTAGATATGACTCCGGCCATAAACGACCCTGGAAAATTACTCAACACTAAAGCCTATGGTGCATATATAGCACTACAATATCTATTCGTACGTAAGGCCTTTATTTGTGCTACCTATAGCTTTGTAAACAACTATAACGACAAAGCTGTTTTTGACTCTTTACAATATAAGAATGGACAATATGTTGCTGCCAATATTATGTGGAATATTGGAGCACATGCTCTTATAGGTGCCGAATATTTATGGGGAATGAAAACTACTCATAACAATGAACAGGTAACCGACAATAGAGTGCAGTTTTTATTTAAGTTTACCATGTAAAAAGAGGTATAGAAAATCACGATAGAATATATCTAAAATATGCATAGTATGGTAGTGATATCCTATTAGCTCCATGCTTGTATAAAGCTTAAACAATAGATATTATTTATGGCGTATCTCTATGCTTGATCAAGAATTATAGTTCATAGATTTCATGATGCATATTTAAACGCCACGGAAATACAAAAGGAATAGTGGAAGTTCATTAATCGTACAACAAAGTAGTTGCTAAGAAATTAGTATCCAACATATTATTTTTACAATTGTAGCAATAAGGTCTTAACACTAAAAGAAACCACAAATAGATATTTATCTACTTGTGGTTTCTTTTATTAAGCAAAACATCTACTATTACTATTTACTTACTACAAATCGAAAGTGTCTGTAATCATATTTTCCAAATCTTCTTCCGACATTTCGCCCACCGATTTAGACATTTCGCCATTTACATTTATAAAGATAAAGGTTGGGAAGCTCTCTACATCAAATATTTCGGCTATATCAGGATGTTGCTCCATCTCTACCCTATAACATTTTACTTGTTTAAACTTCTCGCTTGCCTTTTCATAACGAGGTATCATTGCTTGGCAATGAGGACACCAAGTAACCCAAAACTCTATAATACTATTCTCTTTAATCAATAGAGGCGAATTTTCCCCTTCGTCATAATTGAAAATCTTTTGTTTGAAAAGACCTTCGTCTAAATTTTCTACCATAATATTATCCGTTAATTAGTTTATATAAAGAACTGTATATTCGATTTTCTTGCAAATTCTAACATTGTAGCAACGCCTCCCACATCTACACCATCCATGAGTTCATCTTTATGTATATTTAGAATTTCCATGGACATTTGACATGCAATAAACTTTACGCCATCAAATTTTGCTAGGTGAACCATAAAGTCTAGATTAGGTACATTTTTCTCTTTCATGATATGTTCCATCATTTTTCGCCCAATACCCATCATATTTACATGCGACAATGGTAATGCTTTATCGTCTTTAGGCATCATATACTTCTCCATCTTCTTCATCACACCATGATGTTCTGTTTCGACATCGGAACGACGAATAAGACTTAACCCCCAGAAAGTAAAGAATACCTGCACTTTAAGCCCCATAGCTAAAGCACCCAATGCTATATTAAATGCTGCTAGGCCTTTATCCATTTCATCGCTAAAGACTATTAGCGTAATACTATCTTCTTTTTCTGGCACTGCTGCTTGTCCAATCTCTTTTTCTTTAATGACTTCGGCAGTAATTACTCCATCTTTCTCGGTTAAAGAGACCAAACTATTCTCTGTTACATGACACCACGAAGTTAAATCGCTTTTAAATCCAGGATCTGTAACATCTATAATTACATGTTGACCTATTCCAGCACCCTTCACTGCATCGGTAAGTGCCATAATGGGTCCTGGACATTGTGTACCTTTAGCGTCGACCATTACCGGCTTAGTGATATCAACACTTTTCCCATGCAAATGCACTTCTTCTAACTCTGCCATAACTCTCTATTTTTAATAATATAGTAATTAAACCACTAATTCATAACTATTTAATAACTTACAATCTAAAAGAGAGCTTCTAATTATACAACCAACCACACAAAACTTTTCATTAATTCTGTTCTACATGAAAGAACTTTTATTGTTATTCAAGAACTATATAGGTCTTTAATTGGCCATAGATACTTAACTGAGAAGATCTCTCTCTTTTCAAAAGCTCTCTTTAAGCTATTGACGTCAATTATTATGCAACAATTTTGCCAACATAATCATCTCATAATAGACAAAATGATGAGAGATAAAAAAGAGTCTATCTAAGTAATCATTCATACTGATTAGCTTAGATAGACTCTTAAATTTATAATCTATGGGCTATAAAATAGCTACTGTTCTTTAGTCGTCGTTCATAGAAGCCAAGAACTCTTCGTTGCTGGCAGTTCTTGCCATACGGTTTTGTACTGTTTCCATAGCTTCTGTAGAGTTCATATCCGAGAGGTAACGTCGTAAGATCCACATACGATTCAACACCTCTTGATTCAAAAGTAAATCATCTTTACGTGTACTTGAACTCATAATATCAATAGCTGGGAATATACGTTTATTAGCCAGTTTACGATCTAGTTGAACCTCCATATTACCGGTTCCTTTGAACTCTTCAAAAATCACATCGTCCATTTTAGATCCAGTGTCGGTTAAAGCGGTAGCGATAATCGTCATAGAACCTCCGTTTTCTATGTTACGAGCAGCACCGAAGAATCGTTTTGGTTTGTGCAATGCGTTCGCATCAACACCACCCGATAGCACTTTACCCGAAGCCGGCATAGCAGTGTTATAAGCACGAGCCAAACGCGTTATGGAGTCTAATAATATCACAACATCGTGTCCGCACTCTACCATGCGTTTTGCCTTCTCGTGTACCATGCTTGCCACTTTAATATGACGTTCAGCCGGTTCATCAAAAGTTGAAGAGATTACTTCAGCATTTACGCTACGTGCCATATCTGTCACCTCTTCCGGACGTTCGTCAATGAGTAATATTATCATATAAACTTCCGGATTGTTCTTCAATATAGCATTAGCAATCTCTTTGAGCATCATAGTTTTACCTGTTTTAGGTTGTGCCACAATAAGTCCACGTTGTCCTTTACCAATTGGCGAGAAAAGATCTATCAAACGAATTGACATAGAGTCATTTTTACCCGTAGTTAATTTAAATTTCTCGTCTGGGAATATTGGAGTCAAGTGTTCAAAAGGGATTCTATCGCGTACAAGTTCAGGAGAGAAGCCATTAATCTTGGTTACTTTTACCAAAGGGAAATATTTTTCATTCTCTTTTGGAGGACGTATAGGTCCTTCAACAGTATCGCCAGTTTTAAGTCCGAAGAGCTTAATTTGCGATGCCGAAACATAGATATCGTCAGGAGAGCTGAAGTAGTTATAGTCCGAAGAGCGTAAGAAGCCATAGTTATCGGGCATAATCTCTAGAGTGCCGGTTCCCATTAATAAGTCGTCAAATTCGTAAGGTTTTTCACCAGCCTCTAAGGCATTATTACGTTGATTATTCTGTGGGTTTTGCTTTTGCGGTCTATTCTGTTGCTGATTAGAAGGTTGCTGAGCCACAGGCGCAGGTTGAGGCGCAGGTGTTACAATTACCGAAGGAGTTGCAGCAACAGCCTCTTCGCGGTTCTCTTTTTGTGGCGTTGCAATAGGTTTTGGTGCATTGGCAACATGAGACTCTTTTTGTGGCTCTTGCTTTGGCGCTGTAACAGGCGTTTCTTTAGTAAATTCTACAACATTTTTCTTCGGTGGACGGCCCTTCTTGCCCTTATTCTCCGATTTAGCATTAGTTACCTCACTACTAGCAATAGGTTTTGGTGTAGTAATAGCACTACTTGGAATAGGTTTCTGACCCTGCTCTTTAGCTTGAACAGGTTCCACAGCTTTTGTTTCAACCTTCTTTTTCTCTTTAGGTTGTGTTTTCTTAGGTTTAGCCTCATTGTTTTCGGCAACTTCAACACGTTTATTCTCGCTTTTGGCTATACGTTGTCTTTTTTGCTTTGGACGACTGTCGTCATCTTTCTTCTCTGAAGCTTTTACAATGGCTTGCTGGTCTAAAATAGCATAGATCAGCTCTTCTGCTTTCATAGATTGGGCTTTCTTAGATCGGAAGAGCGTCGTGTAGGGAAAGAGTGTAGGGTATAGTGTAGAT
>CAMTOX010000091.1 GCA_947074225.1 uncultured bacterium | reverse complement strand
CGACCCCCTGCGTGACAGGCAGGTATTCTAACCAGCTGAACTACCACACCGTTTAAAGGCGCTATCATTTCTGAATTGCTCTGCAAAGGTAATGCTTTTTTTGTTTTCTGCAAGCACCTAATGCGATTTTATGTTATTTTTTATAATGTAGAGCGGCCTTTCAACTCTGTTCTTATTCGAGTATCAGTGAGTTATCATTTTAATTCTTTCAAGTTTATTCCATACCAATTAATTGGCGTTACATCTTTGTTGAGAAATAATGCTTTTTGTTTGAAAAATAATCGGTCCATACTACAATATATATAGCTTTCTACGTTCAGATTCTGCAGTGGGAAAGGTGTGTCGATCTCTGTGATGAAGATATTGCAGTCGGTTATCTTAAAGCGGAAGAATATCTTCTCTTTGTCATCTTTGATGGATAATTCTGAAGTTGATGTAATATGGAGTTGATACAATGCATAGAGAGAGTAATTTAAAGTTCTATTATAAGCATTGTCAAATAGATAAACACCTTTTAACCGATTTATAGAGCATATCTTTGCAGGTCAACAATCGCTTATAGAAGTGTTGAATTCTTTTTCATGGTTTATTACTGTCTCTTCAATAAAGATTTCATTGGTGTTGAAAATATGAAGAGTATCGTTTGTAATCACTATTTTTACATACTCAAGGCTCTGGTAATTCCTCAACAATATCTTTGATATATTGATGGTGTCGTTAACGATTGTATAGGGTACTCGGTTACTTTTGTTATAGCTATCTTGCTCCATAATAGTAATCTCTATGGAGTTATCAAGAATGGTAATGATATAAAGATACATCCACTCTTAGTCTTAACTGAAATAATTCTGTATTTGAGAGGTGAATGTGCCTATGAGAAGCACCAGTGTTAAAAACCATTTTATCATATGAGGTTCATTACACCCCGCTTATTGTTTAATAAAGCGGAGTGTTGTTTGATTAAATATTAATGTATAGATACCTTGTGGTAATGTAGCTATATTTATAATTATAGGGTCACTATCTGCAGTATGACTCATAACTAAACTACCATTGCTATTGTAAATTCTCATTACAGTGCCTGCTTCAATAGTGCTGCCAATAATATGTATCTGCTCTTTTGCCGGGTTAGGATAGATAATCCAATTCTCTTGAATATTATATTCTATTCCTACTGGTGCTTTTACGTTTAAAGTAATAGGCTCAGTATAGGTAGTACCGCACTTGTTACTTGCAAAGTATCGCAGGCTTAAACCATCATGTTCTTCAAGAAGAAGCAGCTCTTCTATTATTGTCCAAGTATTATTGTTGTACAATTCCCAACCTTGATTAGAGATTAGAAAACCACGGTTATCAATGTTTGGATTGTTAAGAGGATAATTAGTTCCTACTATAACAGAGTCTAGCTGTTGGAGTGCATCAATAATTGGTTCTTCTCCAATTTTTGAAAAGAGAGGTATAGAATAACTATTAGCTCCTACCGATGTTATATGTAATGTATCTATAATGAAACCAATGTTAGTGCGTACTAATGATATATATACTTCGCTGCTCACTTCACCATTATTAGGAGTAAGATTTAATACAGGTACAAAAATACCATTTACTTGATCGGAAATCTCATAGCCAGAAGGGGCTGTTATAACGATGTCGTGAGTTAGGTTATGGCCATATATATTAAACTTGGTTTTATTGGCTTGGTTTCCGGTACAAGTTTCATATTCGAATGGTGTTACTGTTGCAATGGCTATAAATGATTCGTAAATCTCTAAGGTTATGGTATCGCTTGTGTTGGTGCCACAGCCATTGGTAGCATAATAACGCACTAGTTGTCCATTGTGTGCCATTGTTAGTGGAGTACTCAAGTCAAAGGAGTTCCATGTTGTGCCATTATAGATTTCAAAGCCTTGAGCGCTAACGCTTGCATAGTTATCGGTAACAGTTGGTTGTTGAATTGAAATAGTATTGCCACTATTTATATATCCAGGATTAATGAGTGGAGTAATAGTAGGAATGGTAGATACTGTTCCTACTATTATAATGTGTGCAGGGGTAATATCCATTGTCTCAATACGTATAGAGTCGCGATGGTTTCCCAATGTACTGCTTATCATCTTTACATAGATATTCTGACTACCTACAACACCACTTTGTGGTACCAATGAGATCCATGGCTGGAAGTTGCTATTTTGCATAGTGCTAATCTCAAAACCTGAAGGAGCATAAAGAGTGATGCTATCCTTAATGTGCAATCCACTGATAGTGAAGTTCTGAGTGCTTCTTATATTGTCGTTGCACTCATTGAAAGGATTTAGAGCAGCATTGATAATAGTAACCTCTGGTGATGGAGGGAGTTGTTCGGAGATTTCTATGTTATCAACATAGAGTCGGAACATATCGGTAGCAGAATAGCATTGAATCCCTAAATAGTATATGCCGGTTGTTGGAGGGATAAATGTTGCTGTGGTGTCAAATACATACGATACAATGTTTGGGTTATCAAATATTGTGTCGGTCATGCTGTTGCTCATTGGTGTTCTTCCAAGGCACAGACGCATACTCTCAGGATATTGTGAAGATGCTATACCATAGTCGAAGGTGAAGGTGTAAGTGCCTCCAGCATTTAAATAAAGACCTTGAGAGTAGAACCAAGTGTTGGCTGCTTTAGAGCTGTTGAAATAATATTCAAGAGTTCTATTAGGAAAACTTGAGTTTACACTATCGGTAATTCTCCAATCATTGCCATCTAGAGTCTCCATAGATGTACATGGAGGGAATCCGGTTGCATTGTCAAGTACTTCAAAGTCTATGATATATGGAAATTGTTTTATAGATAAACACATTGTGCTTTGCGACATAGTTATACCGCCCGACCATGTTGGTGTGTTTGTGAGTTTTGTGAATATCTTAAAGTGATATTCTGTGTCTTGAACTAAGCCTGTGTAGATAAAATTGTTCCCACCTCCATTGTATATTACTGTGGCACTGCCTACTGTAGTACCAACCGGATAGTTGTTTGAGTTTGTTAAGGAGGTAGTAATAGCCGATGTGCTGGCTAAAATTACTACATCGCGGTTATTATTCTTTAGCCAATCTAAGGTGATGCTGTTTTCGGTAACGTCTGTAACCTTGAAGTCGCGTGGGTTGTCTTGAATAAAGTTGAAAGTAACAATACCTGTTGTGCTGTTCTCAGTGATATTATTTATGGTAATGCCATTTAGCTCACCATTCCAACTACAGAGTGAGGGGGTGGTAAAATCTGAGATACTTCTCACTTGGTTTGTTCCTGGCCATGGACAAGAGGTAGAATTTATAACACCATATGAGGTGCTGTTAGTGTCTGGTTGTTGAACCGGAGCATTGGCCGATACAGGATAGAATCCTTGCGGATGGGTAATGTTTATATTACGTCCGCTCATGTCGGCATGTGCATGGTATATCATCATGCCTCTACCAGGTATGCTGCCATCAAAGCCTTGTTGTTGTCGATTCTCAAGGATATAATATTCGTTACGAGTTTGAGTGTTGACACGATAAAATGCATTACTATCGTTGTAAGAGGTGTTAAGTGTTACGCTAATGGTACTGTCCAGCTCATGGATATTTGCCCAATCGTAGATATATACCTTTGTGTATGGGTTTGGATGTGCCGGTGAACTGCCTGCGGGGACGCCATTCCAGCTTCCACTAGATTGTAAATCCCATCGTCCTAACCCCTGAAACTGCCCATTGGTAGAGTAATTGGTGTCGTAAAAGTCGGGTGCACCAAGCACATGACCAAATTCATGGCAGATAACACCTATATATGTCATATTCGTACCACTGTAACCCGATAGTTCTGGAGAACATGAGTAGCGCGACATGTTTACACCATCTAGATTAATAGTGCTAGCAGTGCTCCAGGCGTGAGACCAAATAGTATTTTCTACTCCACAAGCCTCTTCACCATATCCGGCAAAGATAACATAGGTTCCATCTACATAACCATCGTTATCATTATCATAATCTGTATAATCAACGCTACTGTCGGCTTTGTAGAATGCCTCAGATATTAGGTCGCGTACGTTGACATCTTTATTGTTGTCGTCTATATTACCGCCATAGTATACCATATTTGAATCGGCACGGAAAGGGCCAACTACATCTACCTGTAAGTTAAGTTTGCCGTAAGAACATTCGGCAAAGTAATCTTTTACACTACCTACTTGTCCGTTTAAGTTGTAGTTTATTTGATTGAATAGGTTGTTGAATGCTTGTTGTGGATTGGTAATAGAAAAGTGCACATCTTTAAACTCCATAAGAATGCATAGTAGTTTATGGGTGCCGGCAGTTGGAAAGGCTCTCGTAACACGTGCTTGTTTTTGAATGCTATTCTTTATCTGATTGGTCATAGCCTTCTGAGAACTGCTATAGGTAAGGTTGCGAGGTGTGAACTGCAACATCTGATTCTCTACAGTTGTGCGTTTATCAACTGCTTTAGCTATGTAGTTTGAAGGCTCTATGTCGCCTTTGCCATTTTTCTGAGCATAGGTTAGATAGCCCTCTTTATTGTAAAGAAGGGTATAATTATCGGTCGACTGAGCATAGCTTGAGAACTCATCGCCATGTAATGTAATGGTGAGGGTATCGCCATTAGGTTGTGCAAATTTAATTGGACTTGGTATAGCAGGGGCTGCATAAAGTGATAAATGTGCTACAAGAAAAGAACACAAGAGTAATAATTGCTTTGTCATAATTTTGCAGTTGATAATATTGGTTTTTTTAGTTATTGTGTGTTGCATTTTAAAGATTAAGCAAATATAATGTATTATTTAATAAAACACAATATTATTCACCAATTATAAATTATTCAAAGCCACTTCTTCTCTTCATTATCTATTTGTATCGCTCTTGCTATATTCTTCTCCCATATATAAATAGAGAGTAGTATTAACGTGTAATACTACTCTCTATTTATGTTGTTCCGAATGCTAAAAAGCCTATTATTTGTACTCCCGAGCGGAATCGAACCGCTATCAAAGGAACCGGAATCCTACATTTTATCCATTAAACTACGGGAGCAAAATGCCAATCGTAAAGAGCAGGCTCTTTACGATTGGTTATTTTTTGACTGTATTAGTCGTTTCTGCGTTCTGGACGATCGCCTCTGTCGGGACGTGGACGACGCTCATTGCGGTCGCCACGATCTGGACGTGGACGACGTTCGGGCTCTACATAGCCTTCTGGTTTCTCTTTCAATACCTTTGCCGATAATTTGAACTTACCAGTTTTTGGATCTACTTCAAGAAGTTTCACGTCTATGTTGTCACCTTCTTTAATACCGGTCTCTTCCATGGTGTCGAAACGTTTCCAATCTATTTCAGAGATGTGAAGTAAACCTTCTTTACCTGGCATGAACTCTACAAATGCACCATAAGCCATGATAGATTTTACTTTAGCAGGATATACTGCGCCTACTTCAGGAATAGCCACAATAGCTTTAATCTTATTCAAAGCACCATCAATAGCCTCTTTGTTTGTTGCTGCTATCTCAATGCGTCCTTGGTCTTCAATCTCTTCAATGCTTACTGAAGCGCCAGTATCTGCTTGGATACCTTGAATAATCTTACCACCAGGGCCGATTACTGCACCAATGAATTCCTTAGGAATCATCATAGTAACAATACGTGGAGCGTGTGGTTTCAAATCTTCGCGTGGTTCTTCAAGTGTCTCCTTGATTTTTCCTAAGATGTGCATACGTCCTTCGTGTGCTTGCATCAAAGCTGTTTCAAGAATTTCGTAGCTCAAACCATCTACTTTAATATCCATTTGGGTAGCGGTAATACCATCTACTGTTCCGGTTACTTTAAAGTCCATATCGCCCAAGTGGTCCTCGTCGCCTAAGATATCAGAAAGTACGGCAAAGTTCTTTCCTTTGTTCTCAGAGATTAAACCCATAGCAATACCCGATACTGGTTTCTTAATAGGTACACCGGCATCCATTAACGCAAGTGTGCCGGCACATACTGTAGCCATAGACGAAGAACCATTAGATTCTAAAATGTCTGACACAACACGTACTACATAAGGATAGTCGGCTGGTATCATTGGTTTCAAAGCACGGAAGGCTAAGTTACCATGTCCTACTTCACGACGACCTACACCACGTGAAGGGCGTGCCTCGCCAGTAGAGAAAGGAGGGAAATTATAGTGTAATAAGAAACGTTCGTTACCTTGAATTAAGGCTTCGTCAACCATTTTCTCATCACGTTTTGTTCCTAAAGTTACAGAGGTTAAAGATTGTGTCTCACCACGAGTAAAGACTGCCGAACCGTGAGGTCCAGGAAGATAACCTACTTCCGACCAAATTGGACGAATCTCGGTAGTCTTACGTCCGTCAAGACGTTTGCCTTCATCTAAGATGCTGCGGCGCATAGCGTCTTTCTCAACATCATGGTAATAACGGTCAATCAAGGCGCATTTAGCAGCCAAATCTTCATCGCTGAAGGTAGCTTTATATTCTGCTTTTACCAACTCAAAGTTCTCGGCACGAGAATGTTTGTCGGCATTACAAGCTGTTGCAAGAGCATATACTTTGTCGTATGTTTTTGCAAATACATCTTTGCGTAAATCTTCGTCGTTCTCTTCGTGACAATATTCGCGTTTCACTGTCTTGCCACATGCTTCCATTAACTCTAATTGAGCTGTGCAATGTACCTTAATAGCTTCGTGGGCCACTTTCATAGCAGCAAGAAGATCCATTTCCGATACCTCTTTCATCTCACCCTCTACCATCATGATATTGTCTAGAGTAGCAGCTACCATGATATCCATGTCGGCTGTTTCAAGTTGTTCGAAAGTGGGATTCAAGACGAACTCACCACCAATACGTGCTACACGTACTTCAGAAATAGGTCCGTTGAAAGGAATGTCTGATACTGCTAGAGCTGCAGAAGCGGCTAAACCGGCCAATGCATCGGGCATATCGCTGCCGTTAGAAGAGTATAGTATAACATTAACAAATGTCTCAGCATGATAATCATCTGGAAATAATGGGCGTAAAGCGCGGTCTACTAAACGAGAAACAAGTATCTCATAGTCTGAGGCACGACCCTCACGACGAGTAAAACCACCTGGGAAACGACCATTTGCAGCAAACTTCTCCTTGTAGTCTACTGACAATGGCATGAAGTCCGTGCCTGGTACAGCATTCTTTGCAGAACATACAGTAGCCAAAAGCATAGTGTCGCCCATGCTTACCATTACTGAACCGTCGGCTTGTTTTGCCAACTTACCGGTCT
>CAMTOX010000090.1 GCA_947074225.1 uncultured bacterium | reverse complement strand
GGTCTGTTGGTTCTACGTCAATCCTTGAAACAGTTTCTTGAGATGCAGGAGGTAGAAGTGGGCGATGAGCCTTTATGGAATTATTAACATCGTTATATAGCGTTGTGTGAAATAGAGTACGATAGGCATGTATCATTTTTGAATATTCAACGCCTAATAGCTGCTCAGTTTGATTTGACCGATTTGTTGTGGCAATCGCGTTGTATTGGTGAGATGCCACAATTGCTGGAACGTATTGCCGATCTTTTAGAAGCCTACCCCCAAGTGGGGTTGGATGGCACTGAACGTGTCTGGCTTTACGATAGTTGGCTCCATTGGGCCACATTAATGGAGGCGTTGGGCGATATTAAGGGAGCAGTAAAGGGGTACCTTTTTGCTGTGAAGTTTGCCGGCGCCGATAAAAGTGAACAACTGCAAGAACTCTTTTATCAGCTAATACGGTTGATGAAAAAGGTGTCGCAGAAAGATTATAACAAGGTGCGAGAGCTTATGGCAACAGAGTTAGGCTGGGAGCCTTTTAGGATAGATAATTTTATTTCATGTGTGCCAGAGCAAGATAGGAGCTTGCTTTATGAAGATGATTAGGCCTAAGCATTCTTAATTAATATGTGGGTATGGAGAGTGAGTGGGTAGGATTTAATGAATGAATAATGAATGAATAATGAATTCTTCCCTTTATTAACCTCTTCTTATATTCTCATTATTAGAATTTTGCATGTTTGTTATAAATTGTATATATTTGTTGTCCGATGTTTTTGTAATTATCTTAACAACGTTACTATGAATAATCAATTTTCGGCTATGAGTAGCCTAAGAAGATTTTTAAAATTAAATACCAACGGTTCTATTCAATACCCAAGAGGCATTCTTCAGTTTAAAATGGAGAATAAACATTCGTATTATAGTTTTCGTCATTATAAGGCATCCTTAAAAGGTGCCGAGTTGCCTGTGGTGTTGAAGGTGGAGTACCAATTGCCTAGTTGGCGCAAATTTCATATTACCAAACTACTCACTAAGATGACTATTCCTTTTTATTGCGGCATTCCTTCGCTTCGCGAGAAGTATTGGTGCATAGATATTTCGTGCAATGGTTATATGGAGCTCTATGAGTTTGCATCGCATGCCGATGCCGAAGCCTTTATGAAAAGTTTAGTGATGCGCAATATTGAACGTAGAGCAATGCCGGGAAGTTTAAAAACAGAGATAGTGGACGATTCTTTAGAGGCATTTATAGACAATTGGCGCTCTAACGTGGCATAGAAAAGGGGTGTTTTATTTTGCTATTAGACCCAACGGATAGTACCGTTGCATAGTCATAAACGCTATTTTTTTATCATCTATTTGAGTTTGCAAATGGTTCTGTTTCTCTTCTAATCTGTTTGCTATGGTAATTGCTGTATCTGCATGATAGCCTAAATGTTAAGACTCATGATTGTGTTTATATTTTACCAAAACGAATGCTTCAATAGTGGTAAATTTTAATGAGTAAGGCATAATAAATATTTACAAATTGAGTGTTGGCTACTCCAATATCTCAAATTTGGCATGAAAATAGAAAGTAATCTTTCAATAGTACTACTTTAATAAACGCATATTTAAACCAATAATCTATATAATATGAAAACAAAGTATTTAGCATTTGTTCTTTTATTGGCTTTAGTTTCTTGTGGTGAGAAGATTAACTTTGAGAAAGTTACTGCTCCAATGAGTTTTATAAATGTCTATTCCAATAGCGATACTCGCGAGGTAAATTGGGAAGGCCCAGTAGCAATATACGAACGTGGTAATCCGGAGATGCAGGAATTTATTCAGTGGTTAGAGAATAATCCTACCGGTTGGAAGCCCGATTTCTCAAGTTATGTTATTCCTACCATGTTAGTAGAGAGCGATAGTTTCGCACTCTTTGTATTCGATGGCTTTGTGAATTTAGTTTTAGGCCAGGAGCTCTATTCGAAGAATGTGCCTAATGGTACTTTCGATTTTCTTCTTCCTACAAATCAACCATGATGCTTGAGGCTACAGCGTTGAGTGCTCACTTTTACTATTGGATAGGTGGTGTGATATCTTCGGATATGCGCCTCCTTTCCTTGTAATCTATATTCAGATAGTATTAACAGATTAAGGCCAAGGTTTAGAGTGCATTAGTTAAATACTCACTCCCTTCTATAGCCTTATTTTTAAAGAGATTGTTCTCTGTTTTAGGCTCATTAAAATTTCTGTTATTACAGCTGCTAGAACCAATAAAGCGTATTTAGTAGCTATTTCAATTAGTGTTTTTATAGCATTTCTCTTCCTTCATAATCGAACAAAAATCATTATTATATGCTTACTGTTACCTCTTTTTCATTGGGCTATGATTTACGCGATGAGGCTTTGCCCTATTGGTCGCGCGACGATATTTTCTATCCCTATCATAAAGATTGCCGCTTAACGATAGATTTGCGTGGCAATATAAGCAATTCCATAGAAGATTACCAACTCACTTTAAAACTATTTACCGGTTATAATAAGGATATTGAGATTGAGGGTGTACGTCCTCGTTTTCAGTACGATAATATTATGCTGTCTCCTCGACAAGGTAGTATCACTTTGCTTCGTCACCGCTTTGAGCGTCCTCTTCCCGAGCCTCGAGAGTTGGAGTCGTATATAGGTGTGCTCTTATGCAATGGCAAAGAGGTGGCTCGTACAGCCATCTGTGTGTCGCCGGTGCCTAAAGATCCCTCAAAGCTATTTCAAGTGGTACGCGCCTGTTGTGAAACGGAATTGATGCGCGACGATAAATCGTTAAAGCTATTCTGGAAAGTTACACTTACAGGTGTAAATTCTAGCCAAACTCAAATAGCTTTAGGTGCGCATTGGTTTGGGGGCGAGGTTCAGTCGTCGGTGCCACGAAGTGGGCAGCATAAAGATAGGGATTACCAGTTGGTGATGCTTTATCCCGATACCGATGTAGAGGTGAAGTTTGAATTTGAAACGAGTTATACCGATTTAATGCAGTCGACCAACTATGCTTTCTTATTAGTGATGGCCGATGACGACTTATGTTGGATGCCTATGCGTATAACCTTGGACGAACTCTTAGATGGCTTTGATAAGGTGGTAAATATGGCTCCCTATATCTTGCCAAGCCGTTATGCCGAATCAAAACAGGCAGTGGGAGGTGAGAAGGGATTGTCGAGCGCTAAAGGAGTTGTGGTTAAGCCACGTCTTCTAATAGCTCCCGAAGGTTTGCGTAAATATTTGGAGTTTCTACGTCAGAAGAAGAGTTACGATGCTGCGCGGCATCAACAAGGGTTGGCAGTGCAGAATTTGCATGGTCATTATCTATTTACCGGAAAGAAGGGAGTGGGTAAAATGAGTGCTGCTCAAACACTTTATAAACGACTCAAGGAGTTGGACCCACGTATAGGACGTTTTGTGCGAGTAGATGCCATGGAGCTCTTGGATAGTACCAACGGTTTCTCGCCAAAGTTAGAAGATTATATAGAGATGCATGAGCATGACTTTGTCTATATTCAGAATGCCGAATCGTTAATGCTTAAGGGTGCTATAGGTAGTTTAACGGGAATAGAGGTGTTGGCCAATAAATTAACTATAACACCTGCTGTACGTGTGGTATTGTCGGGACGTCGAGGTCCTCTGAGTGAGTTGGTGAATATGTGTGAACCGGCACGTGCCCTTTTTGAGAAACAGTATCACTTTGAGGATATTGAACCGGCGCTGCTTTTGAAGTGTGGATTGAACTATTTAGAGAGTTTAGGTTATAGTATTAGCGAGTCGGCAGTACAGAAATTAACGCTCTATCTAGAGCAGGCCTATCGGTTACGAGGTAAAACGTTCGAGAATTTAAACTTTGTGAAACATTTAATAGAAGAGCGCATTATTACCCATCTGATAGAGCGAAGTGTGCAGTGCGAGTTGTTGAACACTCCAGATATGCACCGTGTAGAGGTTGCCGATATACCACATATAGAGCATCGGGATGCCGGTGAGGCATTGGCGAAGTTGGAGTCGCTAGTAGGATTGACAGAGGTTAAGCGTAGCATTTTAAACCATACGGCCTTAGTGAAGTTGAATAAACGTAGAGCAGAGTTGGGAATTTACAATAAGATGCCTACCATGCATATGGTGTTTACCGGTAACCCGGGAACAGGAAAAACTACCATAGCGCAATATCTGGGTGAGATTTATCATGGCATAGGGGTACTCTCATCGGGACATTTGGTGGAGACCGACCGTAGTAAACTGGTGGGTCAATATTTGGGTGAAACCGAGAAGAATACGTTAAATGCCATTGAACGTGCCTCGGGAGGTGTGCTCTTTATTGACGAGGCCTATAACCTCTTTGTGGAGGGACAAGATAAACGCGACTTCGGACACCGGGTCATAGAGACTTTATTGACCTACTTAAGTCAGGAGGATAGCGATATGATTGTGGTGCTGGCAGGTTATACTAATGAGATGCGCCAACTGTTGGAGTCTAATCCGGGGTTGAAATCACGCTTCCCATATCAGTTTCATTTCGATGATTATACACCAGCACAACTCTTGAAGATTGGTCAGTTGGCTTTAGATAAGGAGCAGTATGTTCTAAGTAGTGAAGCCGAAGCAGCACTCTCTAAATATGTAATAGAGGAGTATGATAATAAAGATGAGCACTTTGGAAATGGTCGTTTCATTACACGTTTGGTAAAGTCGCACATCATTCCTGCCATGAGCCGACGTTTGGCTCTACTACCAGCCGATGAGGTGACTAATGCCATGCTTACCCGAATAGAGGCATGCGATATACCCGACAGGAATGTGATGCAGCTAGAGGCATCGCTCACCGACGATACAGTGATAAAGAGTGCTTTGGAACAGCTGGATGCTATGATAGGCTTAAAGAGTGCCAAGAAGGCATTATACAACTTAGTAACCATTGGCGGAGTCTTGAAAGAACAGGGGCTGCCACTGCAGAAAAGCCAAAATATGGTATGGAAATTTGCCGGTAATAGTGGTACCGGAAAGCGTACGGTGGCACGTTTGCTTGGACGTGTATTGCAGGGTTTGGGAGTACTCAAGCGCGGACATACCATAGTATTAAGTGCCGAGGAGTTTGTTGGACTCTCGCAGCCACTACCTATTATTGAACAGGCATTAACGCGTGCTACAGGTGGTGTGCTGTTTTTAGATATTGATTCGCCAGAATATAAGCAGCGTTCTTTTGAATCGTTACATCTCATTATAGAGTCGAAAGTGCGGGAATTGAAGATTCCTGTGGCAGTGGTATATGCCGAGAGTGACTCCGATAAGGAACCGGTAGCGCGCAACTTGGCACAGAATGGAATTACTTCCTTCGACAATTATATTGTGTTTGACGATTATAACAGCGAAGAGTTGTTAGCCATTTTTAAACAGTTATTGCAAACGAAGTTTAGCTTAGGCATTGCTGAGGGTGCCGAACAAGAGATGAAACGCTATATAAAAGGCATTTCACAGAGTAAACCCAAAGGAGCAATTGCCAATGCACGTACCATGTGGTTGTTAGCACAGTCTGTTGCGCAGATAGCACAACTGCGTATAGGATTGGATAGTGAAGCAGCTTTAGAGGTTATAGCCCCAGATGTGGCAAACTTTGAGTGGCGCGATCCAGATCTATCCAAAAGGGTAGGGTTTGCAGCACATTGAGGTGAGAACCGAAATGAATAGAAAAGATAAAAGAGTTCGAGAATAGTTTCTCGAACTCTTTTGTTGTATACAAGGTAGAATGTATTTTAGTGTTTCAACCATATCTTGATGGTTTATTGATGCCTAAATTGGTAAATGGTTGGAAATGAATAGATGCGTATCTGTTTCCAATTGAGATACCATCTATTTGCAATACTAATTCTGCGCTATAAGTTATTTCTAGTTTTATTTATTTACGCCTTGAAAAGATTACCTTAGTTTTAAAAGAGTATAAACGCTCTTTATCTATTCTTTCTCCTCTTCCTCTTGTGTAGGGTGCATTATTACAGTTTCATATTCCACATCGTCGGTGTTTTCATCTGTGTTTATGATTTCTGTTTCCTCCTCCTCTTCCTCTTTTTCTTCTCTTTTTTGTTTGTTTTTCTCTATAATTACCATGATTGAGCACAGCACAATGCTAAAGAATACCACAGCATAAGCAATATCTTGAATCTCTTCGCCAAAAGGGAGTCCCATTTGTAATGGAATAGAGGCTAATACTGCTGCTACGAGTCCTTTGGGGGTCATGATGCCAACAATGCGTTTATCGAACTTTGGTGTGTTCTTGCTAATGAGCCAACGATTTATGAAATGGCGTAGAGCAAAAATAGCAGCAGTAATAATAGCTCCAATGGCTAAAAGACGAATGTTGCCAAACTTAAGGCTCATACCTACATATACAAAGAAGTAAGTTTGAAGGATGAAGCCAATTTCGGAGAAAAAGTTACGCTCGTTTGTTTTTAGTCCCACTTGATATTGTCGGAATATTTTCTTGATAATCTTATTTTCCGAATAATACTCCAAGTTACCCAAAATGATACCAAAAGAGAGTACTGCAATACCTCCATTTAGACCAATAAGATCGCATACGCCATACAGAATAAAAGCCAAAGCAAACGAAGTGAACATAAAGTTACTAAGGTTCCCAAATAATGCTTGTTGAATGTATGACCATATTAATCCTAAAGCAGCTCCGAAGAGGAGTGCCAAAGTGAGTGATAGTAGAATGCTGAGTCCGATTGAGGAGAAGCTTACGGCGTCTGATTCAAAGCTCGATAGAATGGCTAAGCTGAGAATTAAACATAGCACATCGCTTAGTGCCGACTCTAAAAAGAGTATTGTTTGCGACTTTTCTCCCAAGTGTAGTTGACGTACCATAGGTATTACTACCGCCGATGATGTCCCGCCAATAGCAAAGCCTAAGTAGAGTGCACTTCGCCAATCGAATTGTGTGGTGAGCATGAGTAGTAGTGTTACTACTGTTGCCGAGACAATGAAATTTACTATGGTAACAATGGTAGCACTTCCAATAGAAGCTTTGAGTGAACTCAAACGCAATCCGGTTCCACTTTCAAAGAGTATGACTATAAGTGTTATGGTGGTGAACACGCTTCCTAAGCTACCAAAGTTCTCTGGTGTGGCCAACGACAGAATAGGACCAATGAGAATACCAATGATAATTAAAATTAGTACCGTAGGTATTTTTGTGTACTCAAAGAGGTTATTGCATAGGTGGGCTAAGAAGATGAGTGAGCCCATGAAGATAATAGCACTGGTGATAGACATAATATATTGGTTATAAAAATGTATAAACAAAAGATC
>CAMTOX010000089.1 GCA_947074225.1 uncultured bacterium | reverse complement strand
ATCTACACTATAGCCTACACTCTTTCCCTACACGACGCTCTTCCGATCTGCCTTAGACTATTTGCAAATACTTATAGGGTCACTTATTGTGGCAATAGCCTATGTGTTCTTTTTTACGCCACATAAAATAATACCAGGGGGTATATATGGTATATCCATTATATTGCACTATAAATCTATGGCGTGGATACCTGGATTAACAGAAGGATTACCTATTGGTACTACCGCTCTGTTCTTTAATATACCTCTTATTATAGTAGCCTATAAACTTTTTGGCAATAGTTATCTTATGCGTACTATTGTTACATTTGTTTCTACAGCTTTCTTTGTCGATATTTTAACAAGCCTAATTCCTAAGTTCTCCATGGTTCACGACCTTCAGAACGATATGCTTCTTTCGTGTATTTACGGCTCGGCTATTCTTGGATTTGGCGTAGCACAGATTCTTAAGGCGCATGGAACAAGTGCTGGAACAGATGTATTGGCTAAACTATTAACTAAGTACACTAAGATTCCGGTAGGGTATACCATCATTATCATCGACTCTGTTATTGTTTTGTTTGGGCTCATAGCCTTTGGCGATTGGCAAATTCCAATGTACTCCTTATTTACAGTGTTTATATACGGAAAAATGGTCGATGTATTCATGCAAGGATTAAGCTTTAATAAAGCGGTATTCATTATTAGTGAAAAGCATGAAGAGATTGCACAACGTATTATGTACACTATGAAGCGTGGTGGTACCTATTTTCATGGTAAAGGAATGTATAATGGAACTGAGAAGGAGATTATTTATACCGTTATTGATAGTAAACAGGTATCTGTGCTTCGCGAATGTGTTAAAGAAATAGATCCTAATGCTTTCATTACTATCATAGAAGCAAAGGAAATATTAGGAACAGGTTTTAAAAGTATTGAAGAGTAGAGTTATTAGTAGCTCTTAATCCTCACTTAGATATATAGATACTCTGTTGAATAGGTATAAGACTCTACTGTTATGAAATGAGCATTAGCTCTCTTTATGCTTTTAAAACAGTTATAAGACACTAAACCCGCATATAAATCGTTATATCATAAATTATTCTGTTGTTATGAAGGTTAAACGCCACATTATTATCTTTTTGTTTGGCTTGGGAGTTCTTTTCTCAAGTTTAACTAGTTGTGTGGACGAAACCTTTACTACAGATCCTTCTGCAAAGCTATCCTTCTCGGTCGATACACTTTCATTCGATACTCTATTCTCTACTATACCGTCGCGTACTGCAATATTTAAAGTCTATAATAAAAACGATAAGGCGCTAAATATTGATATGATTCGCCTAAGCAAAGGCTCAGATAGCTATTTCCGATTCAATGCTGATGGACGTATACCAGGAGAGGGTAGTGTCCTCACCGATATTATTATTCGCAGTAATGATAGTCTTTATGTGTTTGTGGAACTTACGGCACATGAAAGCTCTGAGAATATGCCTGTCACTGTATCTGAAAAGATGGAGTTTATAACCAATGGTATTAATCAAGAGGTACAACTACGTGCTTACAGTCAGGATGCCTACATTTTTAATAGCCACTCTTTGAGGCGCGATACAATTCTCAGTGGTAATAAACCATTTCTAGTGTTTGGATATTTACACGTACCTGAAGGAGTCACTCTAACACTACAAGCAGGAACTACGCTCTATTTTCATTCTGGAGCTCACTTAATTGTCGATGGACATCTCAAAGCTATTGGTACGCATGAGCAGCCGGTGGTATTGAGAGGAGACCGTTTCGATGCTATGCCCGATGTTTTACAAACTCCATACGACTTTCTCCCTTCTCAATGGGGTAATATTTACCTTCAAAACTATAATGGAAATCACCTATTAAAACATACCATTATTCGAGGTTCTGATTTAGGAATTCTACTCATTGGAGCGAATCGTAATAAGCCGACACTAACCTTAGAAAGTTCACAAATTCACTCTTCAGGAAGGTATGGTATCTATTCTCAAAATGGAAATTTACGTATTTTCAATAGCGAAATATCAAACTGTGCCGAGAGTTGTCTTCTTTTATTAGGGGGAACCGCTCAGGTTACACACTCCACAATAGCAAACTATTATATGTGGGGTAGTCGTTCTTCGGCAGCTGTAGTGATAGCAAACTATGTTAGCCAACAAGGATACCTTATGAGCTTTCCTATTGAACGCGCTGTTTTTGAAAATTCAATCATCTATGGTTCATTATTTGATGAATTATTATTGCAATCGGATACTATTAATAATACTCAATTTAATGTATTATTTAGCCACTGTTTGATTAAGTCAAAAGAGAGTAAATACCCCTATTTTAATCAAATATTATGGTCTAATGCCTCAAATTCTAATGGAGCAGACACAGTCTTTGTAAATACACGATACTCAAAAGAGAATGGCTATTATAATTTTAAATTAATAGACAATTCGCCCGCCAGGAACACTGCGAATTATACTGTGGCTCAGATGTTTCCTATAGATTATGATGGGAATAACCGTTTAGCCGATGGTAATCCAGATATGGGGGCTTATGAATATTAATTAATCAAGTTTCTGCGTTGCACTATAAACATTTTTGGTTATGTTACGCAACTGCAAATACATACTACTCATCCTTTGCTTATGCTCGTCTGGCACAATGGTACACGCTATTGTGGGACGGGTTTTATTTTATAATACAGAGAACTTCTTCGATGCCTATCCCGATAGCACTATCGACGATTCTGAATTTACGCCCGATGGACTTCGCCATTGGCATTATGGTAGGTATCGCGATAAACTGTTTAAAGTGGGGCAAGTCATTGCCAATGTTGGCCAATGGCATAAACCTATGCTTGTAGGACTTTGCGAAGTAGAGAATAGAAAGGTATTAGAGCATCTTGTTTACTACTCACCGCTCAAAAATATGAACTATTCTCTCATACATTTTGAATCGCCCTACAATAGAGGTTTAGATGTTGCTTTACTTTACGACTCAACACGATTTTTACCACTCAATACGCATACTATACCTATAGAACTACAAACGAATCCAGGAAGTTATAGTCGCGATATTCTCTATGTTAGCGCCATTATACTACCTTCAGATACCTTACATCTTTATATTTGTCACTTTCCCTCAAGAAGGGGGGGAGAGATGCAAAGTGAGAAGAATAGACATTACGCTGCTACATGTCTTAGGAATAGTGTAGATAGCATTTATATAAAGCATGGAAAGGAAGCTAAGATACTTATTATGGGCGATTTTAATGATTACCCATCTAATAGATCATTAAGAGAACTATTAATGGCTAAACCATATAGCTCTAAAGTAACTATCGATAATGCATCTCTATATAATTTATCCGATAGCCTACATTGGAGACAGGATTTAGGAAGTTATAAGTATGCTGGACAGTGGGGGATGTTAGATCAATTTATAGTAAGTGGTGCACTTTTAAAAAGTAATGGTTGGCAATATAAACCCAATAGTGTGACTATATTTGCACCTGAGTGGTTACTTACTCCCGATAAAAAGAATATGGGAGTAAGACCTTATAGCACTTACTGGGGAAGAAAATATCAAGGAGGATATAGCGATCATTTGCCTATTTATATGGATATTCAATTCATTCCAAACAGTGACTAAACTATATGTGAAGTGTATTTATTAACGCATTAATAATCCACTCTTATTATATTCTCTTACTACTATAATAGAACATTAAAAACAGAAAAACATATCCATCTGCTTAAGCAATAGTATAAGAGAGCAATGCGTTATTATAACCACCTAGAAGTCTAGTAATTCTAGGTGTTCCAACGTAATCTTCTAAAATAGACAACAAAAAAGGCTTGTATTGAAATAATACAAGCCTTTTTTAATTCTAATAGGTAATTAGAATTTTGGGTATCCAACAGTCTGACATAAAATAATCATCTGATTATCTTTCAACGATAAAAGTGTAGTTAAAACTTTAGCGTCAAAAGAGCCTCTTGCTACGGTACCTAATCCGGTAGCTGCACAATAGAGGTAGATGTTTTCTGAAATATAACCAGCATTTATAGATGCTGTTGCTAGTTGGCGGTTGTCATCTGCCGGAGCCATACGGTTCTTATCGGCTACTATGACAATATTAAGTGGAGCTGTAGCAGCAAAATCTTGTTTACCGGTAGCGCTCATATAATCGCCTTTATTAATCAATACTAAACGATTATTTTTAGCGTCGTAGCCATAAATGCCACTCTTTAAAACTACATAAAGATCTAACTCTTGCTTGTTTTGTGAAGAGGGTGCAGTGCGTTTATCTTCACGATTATATCCCCAAGCAGCCCAAAGCACATTGGAAATCTGTTGTAAATCTAACTCTTGCTGTGTGTATGAACGGGTACTTTTACGTTTCTGCAGTGCCTCGCCAAGAGTGGTTTTCATATTCATGTCGGGCTGGGGAAGGATAATATCCTGAGCCATCATAAACATAGGCAGTGCCAATGCTAAAAATAGAAGTTTAATTTTCATAGTCTTAAGGGTATTAATTTAATAGATATAAATTCAAGTATTATACACAAGATACTTAGTATAGGTTTGTGCAATTATATTGTTTTGCTAATTTTTGCGCCAATCAAAAGTATAGATTACTCCGATAACATTTTTGAAGTTACGCTGTGGAGTAATTTCAACGGCTTTAATAGTGACCTTATCTTTTTTATAATCAATATCAATGTCACGATTAAAATCTACGTCAAAGCGATAGTAAAACTGCAATGCATCGCGACGAGTCAAGCGCCACTTTAAACCAATCTCAGGACGTAAAGCATCAATGTAATTTCCTTGTGCATAGGAGGGTGCATTTAGAGTGTTCGACACTTCAAACGAGAGATAAGGTTTTAAAGGTTTGCCAAAGATAGAATATTCTGCTGTAACTTTAGAACGTAATAACAATTTTGGATTAGCTTTTTCTAATAAATCTGGATCGTCTGTTCGAAAAGTGGCCAAAAAACGCTCTCTAAGTGAGAATTTCCAGCGCTTGTATTTTATATTTCCGGTAACATCGGCATGGATGCGGTGACGAAGATCCCAATATTTTTCGTAGTCTGTGCTCTTCTTACCATTATGCCACATGGCAATAAAGGTATAGCCAGCACCAAATTTGAAATGATTTAAGCCATTATAATTTATAGACAGCGATGAGTTTATGCGGTCTACCGTAGTGACATAATCTTTCATACGTAACTCCTCACTCCACTCTAACTCAATATTACGCGGCAACTCTTTCTTTATCTCAAAACCGGCACGTACTCTCAAGTCGTTAGAGGTTACTTGGTCGTAATGAATAATGTCCTGACCTTTAGCACTAACAGCAAGTAGAAATAACGTAAGTAGTAACAAATATTGTTTAGCAAACATAAATAAGCTATTATTAGTTTATAAATTGATTTAGCTTAGTAAAACTGTCTATACTATTGCTTTCATGTTTTCCCAATTGATAGAATACCTTGATATAGGCCACATCGCGTAAAAAATCTATATGACCTACTTCATATTTTTCAATGTTAATACCTGTACGTTCTTTCAAATCGGCTAATAACTCTTCATGTTTCTCGGGCTTTATCAATTCTATTTTGTCATAGAGAATCACCTTAGTACTTGTATGTTTCAAGAATTTCTGGCTCTCTAATATCCATGTAATACCTAACAATAGGCCATTTGTAACCAATAGTTCAGCATACGATACTGCCATTGAGAGAGCATTAATTACCGAAACACCAATAATCAAGAATAGATAAGTCATTTCACGAATAGGCACCGTCTCTGTTCGATAACGTATCATGCCAAAGATGGCAAACAGTCCTAAGGTGAAACCTATTTGCATGCTCAAATTCTCCATCAAGAAAATCATTAAGAACATGGTGCTACTGAAAAGCATGAAGGTGACGTAGTAATCGCGTCGTTTGCTCTTCTTATAATAGAAGCATTGTACTATTATCCAACATATAAATACATTGAAAACAAATCGCAACAGCAGATTCAATAGGCTTGTAGACTCAAAAACGGGAACACCCAAAAATGTTGGGCCAGAGTACTGCATGCCACCATATTGATGGCCAATGGTAGTATCCATCTCCAAAAATTCGGTTACCTGAGGTATCAAAGTCGATAGACTATCGGAAAGTGTTATCTCCATAATTGTTTAGTGTGATAAGGGGTTAAATGTTTTATCTATTGACAAAGTTTCTGAATCTTTGCCATCTTTGTTTTAAATCTATTTCGCTTCACGCTTTCGTTTGTAAAGACGGTTCCAATACAATATTTACTAATTTTAAATTGTTTGATACGTAATCGTGCCAATATAGTACGCATGGGAGAGGCTACTTGACCATCTTGTTTCAGTTCTATAATTACAAGATTGGGTTTACTTACCACCACACCATTCTCCATATTATGAAAAGCTAAATCCATATCTATGGTTAAACGCTCTGTCATGCCTATGTTTACCAATGTAATCCTGTTAAATTGAGTGCGCAAACGAGGCATTATCTCATTTTTATTGTAGAGACTATAACTTTTCATTAGCTCCATGGCTTTGTTGTTGTTGCCAAATTCATGGAACTCGTCACTACCTATCGGCACTCTTACCTTATTGGTGCGACCCTTATTATTCTTATTCTTTATCTCTAAGAATGTAATGGCCGACTGTACATAACTGCGGGTACGTATCTTCTGACGTTTGAGTCGACGATTATGATGTTGAATATACATATCGTAATCTTCGGTGTCAAAATAGAGGGTGTCGTAGCTTGAAATACGCTCTTCGTTAACTACTTGTATTCGATAACTCGACTGAGCTAACTCTAAAATATCATTGAGTTGTTCACGAGTGGCTATGAATTTTGTGTCTATACGGTTCATTAGCTGTATAGACTTCATCTCGTTTAGCGTAATAGTTTGAAAACTTTGGCATAAAGAGAGCATCCGACTATGCAATTCTGGACTATTGGGCATCGCTAAAGGTGTATTCAAATACTTTTACAGAATAGAGCTTACCATTTGGCATATAATTGTACTGTGTCTTCTTGGTGCCATTGGTGTTGTAGTCGTACTTACGTATGCGTACCACTTTATTACGATCGTTATATACCACTTCTGCGTCAACTTGACCATTAGCATTATAGGTTATCGTAACACGTTCTACTTGACCATAGGTATTATACTCTATCTCTTCAATCTTGCGACCCTGATCATCGTAGACGGTGAGATGGTCTAACCATTTCGACTTTCCTTTAGAGTCGGTATTCCATTCTCGAACAGTAAGATTCTTGCGCTTCTCACGCTTTGCTAATGTTTCTGGAGAGACTTGGGCAGAGAGTCCAACACTTCCTAATAAGATCGGAAGAGCACACGTCTTAACTACAGTCACATTCAGAAATCTCGTA
>CAMTOX010000088.1 GCA_947074225.1 uncultured bacterium | reverse complement strand
GTTATTCTAACCTATGGCATGGAAACCGGTTTCTTCCGTTTCATCAACAAACAGACCCCCGAAGAGGCTAAGGACAATAGAGTATATAGCACCACGATGATTTGCGTGGGCAGCACCTCATTGATATTTGCTGTAGCAAGTTTCTTCTTTGCCACTCCAATTGCCAATACCTTAGATTATGGCATTCGTCCAGAATATATTGCCATGTTAGGTCCCATTGTGGCACTGGATGCTTTTTGCTCTATTCCTTTCTCCTATTTGAGGTACAAGAATAAACCCTTTATGTTTGCCAGTATCAAGCTCATCATGATTCTAACAAACATTGGTTTCAACATATTCTTTCTTGTGGGATGTCCGAAATTAATGGAAACAAACCCCGACCTTATAAGTTGGTTTTATCGTTCGGATTATGGTGTAGGATATATCTTCATCTCGAATGTTATCTCCACAACAATATCCTTCATCTGTTTACTACCATTTATCTTTGCCGGTAAATGGAACTTTGATGGCGCACTACTAAAACAGATATTGCGTTACTCACTACCTCTCATGCTATTAGGTATAGCCGGAATCATGAATCAAACCATAGACAAGATATTGTTTCCATTCTTTTTCCCTGATCCCGAGGTAAGCATGAAATTACTTGGTGTTTATGGTGCAAGCTTTAAGATAGCCATGATTATGATGATGTTTACCTATGCTTTCCGATTTGCTTATGAACCTTTTGTATTTGCAAAATATAAGGAGAAAGATAGCAAAGAGTCCTACTCTGCTGCAATGAAATATTATATCATTACAGCGCTCTTTATCTTCTTAGGTATGGTATTCTTTAAAGATATATTCCAATATGTCTTAGGCCCCGAGTATCGTGAGGGATTACAGATTATTCCAATCGTTTTAATGACGTATCTTATCCAAGGTATAGTTTACAACCTTTCGTTATGGTATAAACTCACAGACAAAACCTTTTATGGCGCAATATTTTCCATCATAGGTCTTATTATCGTAGTCTTAATAAATTACTTATACGTACCTAAATACCACTATTGGGCGTCGGCAGGTGCCTCTTTGGTATCGTATATAGTGATGATGATTCTTTCATATGCTTTTGGTCAGAAGTATTATCCGATAAACTATCCACTAAAAAGCATTGGTATATATAGTTTATTGACTATTGTGCTAACTTTGATAGCCTATTTTGGCACCACTCCTTACCTATGGTTAAACTTAATGATAAGAACAATTTTACTAGGTATTTTTGTTATTTATACCATCAAAAAAGACCTTCCATTATCTGAAATTCCGATATTAAAAAAAATATCGAAAAAAGGGAGTTCACAATCGAAGTAAAATGAATTTCTTTTATTAAATTTGCGCATCCAGAATAAAGCTGGACAAATATTTCAAGAAACTAAAAATCAAACAGATAATCTCCATCAAAATTTATGGGACTATTTTCATTAACGCAAGAGATAGCCATTGACTTGGGAACTGCAAACACTGTCATCATTCAAAATGACAAGATTGTGGTAGATCAGCCTTCTATTGTAGCTTTTGACACAAAAACCGAGAAGGTCATTGCTATCGGTGATAAAGCTCAACAGATGCAGGGTCGTGAGCACTCTCACATTCGCACAGTCCGTCCATTGCGTGACGGAGTAATTGCCGACTTCTATGCGGCAGAGATGATGATACGTGGGATGATTAAGATGATTCCGAACAAGAATCATCTTTTTAACCCTTCACTACGTATGGTGATAGGTATTCCTTCGGGAAGTACAGAGGTAGAAATTCGTGCTGTACGCGACTCTTCGGAACATGCCGGAGGACGCGATGTTTATATGATATACGAACCTATGGCAGCTGCCTTAGGTATTGGTTTAGATGTTGAGGCACCAGAAGGAAACATGGTTGTTGATATCGGTGGTGGTACCACAGAAATTGCAGTAATCTCTCTTGGTGGCTTAGTAACCGATAAATCCATTCGTATTGCAGGTGACGATTTAACTCATGATATCATGGATTATATGAACCGCCAGCACAACATTAAAGTGGGTGAACCTACTGCCGAAGCTATCAAGAAAAGAGTTGGCGCTGCACTTACAGACCTTGGCGATGATGCACCAGAAGATTATATTGTACGTGGACCTAACCGTATTACATCATTACCTATGGAAGTGCCTATCTCCTACCAAGAGATTGCTCATTGCTTAGATAAATCGATCTCGAAGATTGAAGCAGCGATATTAGCAGCACTTGAAGATACCCCACCCGAGTTGTATGCCGACCTTGTAAACAAAGGTATCTATTTAGCTGGTGGTGGAGCATTATTAAAAGGTCTTGCTAAACGTTTAACCGACAAGATTCAGATTCAATTCCACGTAGCCGACGACCCATTACGTGCTGTGGCTAGAGGAACAGGTATCGCCCTTAAGAATGCCGACCAATTCCAATTCTTATTACGCTAATAATGGTGTTATAGTCCAACTTGCTACTAAATATTATCAGAACGAACTAAAGTATATGGCTTCATGCCAACAACGAGTACACTTTTGATAGACCATTCGCACTGACTATAACAGATAAATACCCACAAGGGCAAAGTTAAACTATCGGTTTAAGTTTGCCCTTGTCCGATAAATCTCAATGAAAGAATTAATTCGCTTTTTTATTAAACGCCTTAGATTTCTAATGTTTATAGCATTGGAGATCATAGCTTTTATTTTTATCTTTCATACCAACGATTTTCAAAAAAGCGTCTATCTCAGAGATATGGCCTCTATTTCTGGTAACACTTATCAGGTTACCACATCAATAGCCGACTACTTCCGTCTAAAAAGCACTAATGCGGAGTTATCCTCCGAAAATAACCGATTGCGTAACGAGCTTGAGCTTCTACTCCATGAGAAGGAGTGTAGAAAGATTGATTCTATCTCTCCTGTTTGCAACAACATCAACATTAGGTATATCAATGCCAAGGTAGTATATAGTAGCATCTATAAACTTCAAAACTTTATTGTTATAGACCGTGGTATAAACGATGGCATTGAAGCCGATATGGGTGTAGTCTCAAATAACGCTGTAGTAGGAGTGGTTCAATATGCCACAGAACATTATGCCGTTGTAC
Organism: uncultured bacterium; assembly: GCA_947074225.1. Classification (GTDB taxonomy): domain Bacteria; phylum Bacteroidota; class Bacteroidia; order Bacteroidales; family Paludibacteraceae; genus CAMTOX01. The sequence goes on along the minus strand of CAMTOX010000088.1, from coordinate 4,346 downwards.
TTCCGCTCATTAATATTAAACAACGTTTGAGTGCTAAAATAGAGAAGGATAATCAGTTGGGTACTATCACCTGGAACGGTGTCAACGCCAAAAGCGTTCAGATGGAAGAAATTCCACGCCATGCCACACCAGAGATTGGAGATACGGTGGTAACAAGTGGCTACTCTGCCATATTCCCTGAAGGCTATTTAATTGGAACAATAGCTCAAGAGGAATGCAGCCCGGGGAGTACATTCTTTGAAATTGATATTGACTTAGCAACAAATTTTAGCACACTCACCTATGTCTCTGTAGTGGCATATAATACCAAACAAGAGATTAATACCATTTTAAATAAGCTTCCGAATGAGAGATAAACTAGAATATTTAATCTATTTTGTTCTATTAGTACTTCTACAAGTATTAATACTGAACAACATTCAGATAGGCGGCCTTGTCAATCCATATCTATATATTCTTTTTATCTTGATTTTACCTATACAGATAAACCCATATATTTTAATGCTATTGGGTTTTGTATTAGGATTCTCCATTAATATTTTCACCAATACTTGGGGCATAAATGCCGCCGCCACAACATTGGTAGCCTATTTAAGACCCTACCTCTTGAAGCTTTTCTGCTCGCAAGAAGATTTGGATAAAACAATTCCTAACTTGCGCAATTTAGGACGACATTTCATACCCTATATCTTATCGGCAGTCTTTATTCATAACCTTACTCTATTTGCACTGGAAGCTTTCTCATTTCAATATATAGGAATGGTGTTAGCAAAAACCATTATCAACACTTTAATTACCTCATTACTTATATTAGCCATTCAAAGCTTTACTCTTAAAAAGTGATTCGCGATAGATTTAAAAATAGAAATTATATTATACGAGGTACCGTCGCTTTGGTGGTACTTATTTTCATTGCCCGCCTTTTTGTACTTCAGGTTGTAAAAAACTATGCCGACATAGCAGAGAGTAATGCATTCTACAAAGAGACTATTTACGCCTCACGCGGTATGCTTTACGATCGTAATGGCAAACTATTGGTCTATAACCATCCTACTTACGACGTAATGGTTATTATGCGCGACCTTAACGATCAGAATCGAAGAGGTACTCCCATAGATACACTTGAGTTATGTGAACTGCTCAGCATTTCGCGTGTAGAGTTCGATACACGCATGGAGAATATCAAAGACCGCAGCAAAAACCGCGGATACTCTCCACTTACACCACAACGATTCATCACACAGCTTACTCCTACAGAGTATGCTGTATTCCAAGAGAAACTACGCAAATTCCCAGGATTTAGTATTCAGGTTCGTACATTACGTAAATTTGCATACCCTATTGCCACACATGCTTTAGGAAGCATTGGCGAGGTTTCTAAAAACGACATTGAGAACGACCCATTCTATAAGCAGGGTGACTACATAGGCATTAATGGTGTAGAGAAACAATACGAACATTTGCTACGTGGCGAAAATGGCATGCACATTAAACTACGCGACTCTCGCGGGCGTATTCAAGGACAATATAAAGATGGCGATTTTGATGTTGACCCTATAGCAGGAAAGAATCTTACGTTAACATTAGATCTTGATTTGCAACAATATGCAGAACAGCTCATGCAGAACAAAATTGGTAGTATTGTTGCTATTGAACCCTCAACCGGTGAGATCCTAGCTTTGGTTTCTGCACCAAGCTACGACCCCTCGCTACTTATTGGCCGTCAGCGCTCGGAGAACTACGAGAAGCTACGTAAAGACCCCAACAAACCATTGCTCGACAGACCTCTTATGGCACGCTATCCTCCGGGGTCAACCTTCAAATGTATCAATGCATTAATATTTGAACAAGAGGGTATCATCAGCGAGAATACACGCTATAACTGTAATCACGGTTATGTGGTTGGTAATTTCCGCTTGGGATGTCACGCACACGTATCGCCATTAGATTTACCAAATTCTATATCCAACTCTTGTAATGCCTACTATTGCGCAGCATTACGCGACATGCTCGATCATAAGAAATATGGAAATATACGCGATGCTTTCGACGTATGGAAACACCATGTTGTAGCATTTGGCTTTGGTTACCGCACAGGAGTTGACCTACCAAATGAGAACCGTGGTTTTATCCCTAATACTGAAGTGTACGACAAGATACATGGAAAAAACCGCTGGCGATCGCTCAACATTGTCTCTATCTCTATTGGACAAGGAGAGATAATCTCTACTCCGCTCCAACTAGCAAACTCTGCAGCTATCATTGCCAATAAAGGTTGGTGGATTAGACCACATATTCTGAAAGGAATAGAGGGCGAGAAAATTGACACTTTCTATACTAACAAACACTACACTATGGTAGAGAGCCGCCATTTCGAACCTGTTATACAAGGTATGGAATGGGCTGTTAATGGTGGACCTACGGGAAGTACAGCACGTTCAGCACGAGTAGAAGATATTATAGTTTGTGGTAAAACCGGTACTGCCGAGAATCCTCATGGTGCCGACCACTCCATCTTCTTCTGTTTTGCACCCAAAGATAATCCTAAAATTGCTGTCGCTATCATTGTAGATAATGCCGGATTTGGTGGCACATGGGCGGCTCCTATGGCAAGTCTTGTGGTAGAAAAATATCTTAAGGGTGAAATTCCCGAAAACCGTTCTCATGTAGAAGAACGTATTTTAAATGCTAATTTCATGCCTCATGCCAAGTAACTTCAACGCATTCAAATATGTCGACAAATGGAGCATCCTACTATACCTTGTTTTGGTAACATTTGGATTGCTCAACATATATGGCGCTAGCGTCACCGAGATGCAAACCTCATTCTTCGACATCTCTTACCGTTCAGGTATGCAATTCCTATGGATTGGAGTGAGCTTTGTAGCTGCAGGTGCAATCATGCTTACCAACAGTAGGCTTTACAGTACTTTTGCCATACTCTTTTATGTCTTTATTATACTACTGCTCATACTAACAGTATTTATAGCCCCCGACATTAAAGGATCGCGTTCATGGCTACCCATTGGGCCATTTAGCCTGCAACCGGCTGAATTTGCTAAGTTTATTACTGCATTGATGTTGGCAAAGATAATGAGCCGACAAACCTTTAGACTCGAAGGGTTTAAGTCGTATGCCATAGTGTCGGGAATTATACTATTACCTATGCTTATCATCATTATGCAGAAGGAAACCGGTTCAGCATTGGTATTCACCTCATTCATATTTATGCTTTTCCGCGAAGGATTACCCGGAATAATTCCTTTAATAGGTATCATAGCGGTGGCACTCTTTATTATAGATATTCGTTTAAGTACGGTACACATGTTTGGCTTTGAAGAGGCACCTTTAGGATTTTATATTGGCATTATCTGTATCCTTCTCATTGCCATAGCCATGTTATTTCGTTATACAAAAAACAGGAAAGCTATTATATGGATTAGCAGCATTGCTTCCGCACTATTTATAATTATCTACCTAATAGCACAATTCATAGTGCCAATCAATGTAGTCTACCCTGCCATCGTCATTGCTATTGGAGTAGCCATATACCTCATTGTATTAGCAGGGCTCACTTGGAAACGCAACTACCTGCTCATAGCCACATTTATCATTAGCGCTATGGCTTTCTGTTACTCTTGCGAGTATATCTTTGAGAACGTATTAGAGAACCACCAACGCACGCGTATTGAAGTTATGTTAGGCATGACAGAAGACCCTACAGGGGCTGGATATAATGTTAACCAAGCAAAAATTGCCATTGGATCTGGAGGACTATGGGGAAAAGGATTTTTAGAAGGCACACAAACAAAACTTAAGTATGTCCCGGAACAAGATACCGACTTTATCTTTTGTACCATTGGTGAAGAGTGGGGATTTGTAGGTTGTACTATGGTGCTACTGGTATATCTGACATTCTTATTCCGACTAATATTCTTAGCCGAACGTCAACAAGATAAATTTGTACGCATCTATGGCTATGGAGTCTTTGGCATTTTCACCTTTCACCTTATCATCAACATCGGAATGGTCATTGGTTTAGTACCTGTAATTGGTATTCCTCTACCTTTCTTTAGTTATGGAGGATCATCACTACTCTCTTTCACTCTACTTCTATTTATATTTTTATGACTTGACACCTTCCGAATTTAGCGTACACAATAGAGGCTCTGCACGGTTTTTCTAGATATAATTTCATATAAACACTGCGGCATAGTATTAACAATGAAATAAAACCAGAGGGTTTAGTGTTGATTATTATTCTTTTTATGGTATAATTACTGTTTAAAAGGCATATTTTTTTATACCTAAGGAACATTCTCATTAGTATGTTATTTATGAGTACT
>CAMTOX010000087.1 GCA_947074225.1 uncultured bacterium | reverse complement strand
CTATTCTTAACATTAATTGGTATATAAATTGCTTTAATTTTAGAGCGAAATCATTGCGCATTAAGCTGCATTAATCTAAACAGTAAATACAGTTTTGAATAACGTAACCAAGCATGATAATTTTTTTAAAAGTTAGAAAAACACATTTTTAAACCTTTAGGATATTATATAGATAAGCGAAGTAGAGTAAAATAGAGGAAACAAAAAGATGATTTCGTGGTTAACTTATTACTTTTTGTATCCATAGTTGGTTCTCAATATGAATGAATTGGATGAATAAGGAAAATAATGTGTAATAGTTTGCTCTACATATCTATACCTGTTTTTATTTTGGCAGATTGAGTTAGATTGGAATAGTGATTGTATAAGTATTGTTCGTTAACAACGAATCCTTATAATACAAATATTATTTAAAGAATTAAATTATGGCAATTAAATCTGTAAGAATTGAAGAGGGATGTATAGCTTGTGGCTCATGCGAGTCTATTTGTCCGGAAGTGTTTAAAGTGGAAGAGGTAAGTACTGTATTACCAGGTGTCGACTTCAATAAGTATGAATCGCAAATTCGCGAAGCAGCCGATGCTTGTCCGGCAGGAGTAATTGTGGTAGAATAATTATTTACAGACTCTTGTCCAACTAAAACAGACCCTCTGTATTACATGCTACCCCATCAAGAATCTTGATGGGGTAGTTCTTTATATGTTGTATGAGCCATAAGCTTGAGGAGTCTGTTTCTACTTTGCTGCTTCAAGTTGAGCGGCTCTCTCTTCTAAGAATTTAGGTAGCTGTTCCATAGCACATTTATATCCAATATTGAAGAGTTCGTCTGTTTTAGAGATGTTGAATATGCCATAGTTGCGTGCTTTTATAGGTTCTAAAACAATGTCGCATGCTCTTTTTTCGGCTACAGTGCTTGACTGTATGGAGAGGTGGTAAACACGCTCTGCCACATCGAGTACTCCTGTAATGTCACCTTCGGTAACAATAGGGTTTACATGTACGCCCACCAAAAGGTCGCAATGTTTACGTATTACTTTGGCAGGCATGTTATTAAATATTCCTCCATCGACATAGAGTTTGCCATCGAGCTCTTTTGGTGTGAGAAAAATGGGTACACTGGCCGATGCCACAACTCTGTCGACCAACACTCCGGAATGAAAATATTGACATTTTCCCTCTACCAATTCAGTAGCATTTACAATGATTGGAAGTGAAAGTTCCTCGAATGTTTTAGCTGTCATGGTACTCTCAAGCATGTGTTGAAAACGTTCGCTCGACATGAATCCCTTTTTTGGTACCACTAAGTTTACAAATTTAAAGAAGCGTGTGTCTTTAAAGAATTGGCATATCTCTTTAGGTGTTTTTCCATCGGCATAGAGTGCTGCTACGATGGCCCCTGCGCTAACTCCCGAGATAACCTGCGGCTTAATACCCAACTCCTCCATGGCTTGAATGACCCCCACATGAGCAATACCCTTGGCACCACCGCCACTTAAGGAGAGGCCAACTTTATAAGGAGTCTCTAAATTGGACAAAAAGCTATTATAATCGTTTGTATTCGCCATAACTTATATGATGATTTATATTCCTTTTAATAAGATATAGAGATAGATGGCATATACTAACAGAAGTATAATGCCTCCAACTCTTGAGATTTCTCTCTTCTTAGATAGCGAGAGCAGTATAATTAATAGTAAACTGCTACCGGCAGCCATGGCTGCATCGACAGGGAAGAGTGCATAATCTTTTAGGGGGTATATGATAGAGCTTATGCTTAATACAAAGAAGATGTTGAATATGTTTGAGCCGATAATATTGCCTATGGCAAGGTCGGTATTCTTTTTATAGGCCGCAACTGCCGATGTGGCAAGTTCGGGCAGTGAGGTTCCGATAGAAACAATGGTTACCCCAATAATAGATTGTGGAACACCCCAATTCTGTGCTATTAGGATGGCCTTCTCAACAATTAAGTGGCCACCTAAGGTTAATCCAGCAAGACCTACAATGATGAGTAGCACACCTTTCCATATCTTCATGGCTTTATATTCCTCCTGGGATTGGCTGTTGAGGGTGCGGCGACTCATGCGAACATTATAGATGAGGTAGAGAATGAAGAATCCGAGTAGGATAAAACCATCAACACGCGATATGCCCCTAAATGTATTGGGGAAGAGTCCAAAGCATTGCGTACCCATGAGCAGTACGATGAGTCCGGCAAAACAACTAAAGGGAATCTCATATTTAAAGGTGCTGGATTGGCACCTAACTGGATATATTACAGCGGCAATACCTAAGATGACTAAGGTATTGATGATGTTGCTTCCTAAAATATTGGTTAAGGCAATTTCATTGCTCCCTTGAATGGACGAGGTAATATTTACTACAAGTTCTGGAGCCGAAGTGCCAAAGGCTACTACGGTGAGACCTATAACTAAATCGGAAATGTTTAGGCGTTTAGCTAAACCAGATGCACCATCTACTAACCAATTGGCCGAGATGGTTAGTAGTACAAATCCAACAATTAAGAGAAAATAGGTCATAGTAAAGGTTTAATCAATCATTAAAAGGTTAGTAACATCGAAAAAAATTAGTTGTTGGCCGTTTCATGAATCTTTTTAATGGCTGTTTGTACTGTTTTGTCGTGAAGGTTAAGGAGTGGATAGAATCCATTGTCTCCTAAAATATTTCGTACAATGTATGCGTTTAGCTGTTCTAATATTAATGATTTGGATCGTGCCTTCTGAGCTGCTGTGCCTGTAATCTTTTTCTCACTAGCAAAAGTTTCCAGTTGTGAGAATAGGTTCTGCTTGTTTAAATAGTTGTTGAGTCCTTGCCAATCGTTATCTTTCTTGAATTGATTGAGTGTTTCGCGGTTGGCATCGGTGTATTTTAAAGCAAACTGATAGATGCATCCATAGTTTACCAAGGCATAGAAATAGGGCGATGTGCGTGCTGTGTCGCGTGGCACAAAGATGTCGGGCATGATTCCACCACCACCATATACGGTACGTCCTTGTTTAGTGGTATATATTAAACTGTCGTTGTTATGAATACTGTCGGCAGTATAGAACTCCCCATGTAAGAAACGGTTATAGATATCCTCCTCATAATCTTTATTATCTCCAGGGGTATATGGTTTTTGAATAGAACGTCCTGAAGGGGTGTAGTAGCGTGCCACAGTAAGTCGCATGGCAGAATGGTCAGGGAAATCTCTTTGTTGTTGTACTAATCCCTTGCCAAAAGAGCGACGTCCGATTAATGTACCGCGGTCGTTATCTTGAATGGCTCCGGCAAAGATTTCGCTTGCCGAGCCAGAGAATTCGTCAATAAGCACTACCACTTCGGCTTGTTGAAATGATCCGGTACCATTGGCACGACTCTCTGTGCGTGGAAATGCTTTCCCTTCAACATATACCAACATATCGTCCATGGCCAAGAACTCATTGAGCATATTTAGTGCTGCATCCATATATCCGCCAGAGTTTCCACGTAGGTCTATGATATATTTCTTAGCTCCTTGACGTTGCAAAGAGGCTAAACTGTTTAAGAAATCGCGGTAAGTGTTCGACGCAAATTTATTTATGGCAATAAATCCTGTTTCAGGATCTATCATGTAAGCAATGTCAATACTGTTGATAGGTATATCGCCCCGTATAATTTCGAAGTTAAGAATTTCGGGTGCTGTGCGTCGTGAGATGCCAAGTTTTACGGTGCTGTTCTTTTCACCTCTGAGAGTGCGCATAACTTTCTCGTTGTTTATGGTTTTGCCCACAAAGAGTGAGTCGTCGACAGTGACGATGCGGTCCCCGGCTAAGAGTCCGGCACGTTCAGCAGGTCCACCAGAAATGACATCTACAATGTAGATGGTATCGCTCTGAATATTAAACTGCACTCCAATACCACTGAAAGATCCTTCCAGTTCTTCATTAACCGCTTGTAGGTCTTTGGCAGGGATGTAAGAAGAGTGAGGGTCGAGATTGGCAAGAATATCGGGAATAATAAGCTCCACAATGCTATCTATATTAACACTATCCACATACATGGCGTTTATAGTGTTAAGCATGTACGATAGCTTATCGTTTTTACTATTGTTTTTATGTTGAATAACGCCTCTGGTAGCATTTAAAGCGAAGAAATTACCAATGATTATTCCGAGAATGATGGATAGTGCAATTATTAATGGTATTCTGAGTTGTTTCATATCATCTAAAATCCTTATGTCGTTCTTAATTCTAATGTGTTATCTAAATTTCAAGATAGACAACTTCAATGCCAGCACGTTCTAAAAGTTCTACACCATCCATAATTCTATATAATTCGCCATATACAACTCTGGTTATTCCAGCCTGTATAATAAGTTTTGCACATTCTATACATGGCGATGCTGTGACATATAGTGTTGCTCCCTCACTGCTATTATTACTGCGTGCTACTTTTGTTATGGCATTAGCCTCGGCATGTAGGACATAAGGCATGGAGATGTTGTTGCTATCTTCGCAATTGTTCTCAAACCCTGAAGGTGTACCATTGTAACCGTCGGAGATAATCATTTTATTCTTCACTAAAAGTGCTCCTACCTGACGACGTTTACAATATGAGTTTTCTGCCCATATACGGGCCATACGCATATATCTTTGATCTAATAACGCTTGTTTTGTTTCTATAGTTTCCATGTGCTTGAAAGATTAGTTGGCAAAAATAGTATTTTTTTGTTCACTTCAAGTCATAAACTCGTTTAATTGATTGTTATCAGTGACTTTCTTCTCTTTTGACCTTCTTTTTGAATTACTTTATCTCTAACTCTATTTCGCATCCTAGTAAGAGTGGTGATGAGAATTTTACTTTTACCTTTCCTTCTGTTGCGGTGGGTTGAATGTATGCTAATAGTTTTCCTAAATAGGCTCTGTGGTTGGCGTCGGTATAATCGCTCATATCGCTATTGTTAGAGCCTTCAAGTCCTAAAAGTTTTGCCGGCCCTTCAATGGTACAAGTAATGTTATTATCGGCAAGTTTTACGATTGTGCCATCTTGATCTACTACCTCTATGGTGAGGTGAGCCACCCCACTTAGGCTGTTGAAGTTCTCTCTGTCGCTAAATACTCTAAGTGCATAGGGGCGTTGTGAACTCTTGATGCTATAGGCCGAAATCTCTTCTCCTACTTCATTATACCCTTGTGCTGTTAATGTTCCTGCACTATATGGAATGTCCCAGTAGATAATGCCGGTAGTGTCATTATAAGGTTTCTTCTGGCCAACCAACTCACCATTTAGCGTTAATGAGGCATAAGGGGCATTTGTATAGCATACCACGCGAATTAACTCTTGGTTGTTGTAGTTCCAAATGTCGTTGGCATCAAAAGAGAGTTTATTTTCATGGGGGTAGGTGCCAATATAGATGGTAGGCGATTCTTGCCATAATGAAGCTCTGAATCTGCCTCGCGGTTTAATATTTCCGCCAAAGTCTAAAAGGCCGGAGTAGAAACCTCGTGATGGCCAGTTGTTAGATTCGCCCAAATAGTCTATGCCAGTCCATAAGAATTGCCCAAAGATATAGTCATTGTCTCTAACGGCATGCCATGCATCGGGCCAATGGCTATTTTCACTTCCATAGATGATTCTGTTTGGATATAGTTGGTGATCTAAGGCATATCGGTTCTCGGTATAGTTATATCCAACAACATCTATAGCCTGTGGATATTCTGTTTCGTTCGACATAACTACACCGGCTAATGCCCCTGTAACCGGTCGCGACGTATCAATATCTCTAACACATTTAGATAAGCGTTTGGCAATATTACCTATGCGTTCGGCATTAGGTGCCTCAGCATTATAGCCCCCATACATAGGTTGGTTAATGTCGCTATTGTTAAGAATAGGGTGTGAATAAGGGTCGTTAGGATAGTCCACCTCGTTTCCAATGCTCCACAAGAATATGCTCGGGTGATTGCGGTCTCTGCGTACCATATCTTTAACGTCTTGTTCTATCCACTCTTCGAAGAAATCATAACTACCCTCGAACGCAGGAGTTCCTCTGTTCCATCCTTCAATCCATTTACGTTTTGGGAATTCCCACTCGTCCGAGGCTTCATCCATGACCAATAGTCCTAATTCGTCGCAAAGTGCATATAGCTCTGGTGCTTGAGGGTTGTGGCTCATGCGAATGGCATTAACGCCAATGCTCTTTAGATTCTCTAAGCGTCTTTTCCATACTTCGGCAGGCACTGCAGCTCCTAATACTCCGGCATCGTGGTGCAGACAAACACCTTTAACCTTCATGGGACGTTCGTTTAGTTGAAAACCTGTGTTGGCGTCGAAAGAGAGTGTGCGTAGACCGGCTTTAATGTCGCAGCCATCTACTAGTTTCCCTTTGCGAAATAATTCTACACGTAGCGTATATAAATAAGGATTATTTATATCCCAACGTATGGGGTTGGTTATATTAAGTTCTATGGTCTGTTTCTCTTCTCTATTTTTGTTACTCTTAATAGCACTTTTCTTCTTAGCCATTACTTTGCCTTGTGAGTTTATCCAAGAAGTCATTACCTCAAGCTTTTCGTTGCAATCTTCATGTTTCGTTATGGCAAAATCTACCTCTATGGTGGCCTGTTTTGCTGTGATGGCTTTAGTGCGATAGGTTACTCCCCATTGTGCCAAATGCACCTGAGGTGCTGTTACATACCACACGTTTCTATAGATGCCGGAGCCTGTGTACCAACGTGAGTCGGCATATCGGCTATGGTCGGCTCTTACAGCAATTATATTGTCACCCTCTTTTAAATAAGGTGTTAGGTCGTACATAAATGAGATATATCCATTTGGACGTTCTCCTAATAGTTTGCCATTGATATATACTGAGCTTCTGTTGTAAACTCCTTCGAAGTAAATGTAGTGGCGCTGAGCTAAATCCTCGACATTAAAATGTTTTCTGTACCATCCAATTCCTCCCGGTAAGAAGCCGGTGCAACTGGCAAGAGTGGGTGAGAGTTGACCCTCAATAGACCAATCGTGAGGAATGTTTAGAGTACGCCAATGGCTGTCGTTAAAAGTAGGTTGGCTTGATAAGCTATCGTCTTGAAGGATAAATTTCCAGTCGTTATTAAATAGTTCGCTTTTACCAAATGATACTTGTGCGGAGTTGTGATTTGAAAGTAAAGAAAATAGTGATACTAGAAGGAGTAGTGAAAAGCAATGCTTCATAAGTTTAAGAATGAAATAAAGGTTATAAGAAAATAGGTTTTCAGAAGTTAGAAACCATGCAAAGATAATAAATCGTTAGATATTTATAGCCCAAAGCTCTTTCAATTTTGTTTTGAGATGCTTCTCGGAATAGGTATCTACTTTTGTGCGGTTACTTTTACCACGTTAGGCAGTTATATTTGGATTAAATATAACTTTTTAGAAGTGCAAACGAATAGGTTAATGTACTAACAAAAAAAGGTCTCCGTAAAGGAGACCTTGAAGAGCGAAAAACGGGACTCGAACCCGCGACCCCAACCTTGGCAAGGTTGTGCTC
>CAMTOX010000086.1 GCA_947074225.1 uncultured bacterium | reverse complement strand
ATCCGATAGAGCTAATGTCATTTCCCATCATCCAGAAGGCAGGCCATATACCGTTAGCAGTATGTGGAATACGTATGCTAGCCTCAATCATACCATGTGTGAAAGTGACGTTGTCGCGGCTGTTAATACGTCCTGAGGTAGCCGTTTTCCCACCATAGTTTTCTTTACGTGCTGTTAAGATTAAGCATCCTTTTCCTGAGATAGGTTCTTCTCCAACAGAGACATTCTCTGCGCGGTAGTATTGTAACTCGTTGTTACCACCTCCATCGCCATTTACTTCAATGTTCCAAACCGCTTTGTTTAAAGTGGTGCCATTGAACTCATCGCTCCATACTAAGCTATATTCGCCAATGGTCTCATCTTCTTGGTTCTCGCCACTAATAGTGATATTGACTACACAAGAGTCTACAATACCATTACATTCTGCTGTAATGGTAGAGGTACCTACAGATTTTGCGGTGATTTTACCATAAAATACCGTTGCTACGTCATTATTTGAGCTACTCCATACTACAGGCTGAGTAGAAGTTGGAGTTACAGATACTTCAAGTGTATGGATGTCGCCAACCGCTAATGTTATAGCATTGTCCGATAAAATAACTTTTGTTGATTCAGCTTCGTTGTTACTGCTCTGACAGCTAAACATTGAAGTGACAATGCCTATGATTAAAAGGAAAGATAACATGTGTTTCATTTAAAAATGTTAGTTAGGATATTGTTTGTTTATGAATTTATAATGTCTTTATTGATGGTGTTATTTACGTTGATATACTCTAACGTAATCTACCTCCATAATAACAGGGTTGTTGAATATAGTATCGTCAATTTCTCCACCTAAGTTACCTCCAAGTGCAACATTAAGAATGATGAAGAAGTTTTTTGTAAAAGGCCATTCCGCTTGTTCAGTGGTAGCATTTTGCTGCCATAATACTGCAGTGATTTGATTATCGACATAAAAACGTATGCAGTCGTCGCCATTGCTAAGGTCTTTTTCCCATTCTATGGCAAATGTGTGGAAGCCATCGAGGATATTATCTTGGAAATAGGTACGGCTCCAGTTTCTACCATTATTACCATTACCATTAGTGGTATGTACAGCATGTAAAATTCTGGTAGGGTATGCACCAACATACTCCATGATATCAATTTCTCCGCAATAAGGCCATGAGCCATAACCTAACATCCAGAATGCAGGCCATGTTCCTTTACCAGGAGCCAATTTAATGCTTGCTTCAATTCTTCCATAAGCAAAGTCGGCTTTATTCTTTGTTGTAATACGTGCCGAAGTGTATTCGTTATTCTCATATTTCTCTTTGCGTGCTTCGATATAAAGTTTGCCATCGGCAACACGTAGATTTTCATTTCTTCCGGTATAGTACTGTTTTTCTTGGTTGCCCCAACCATTACCACCTGTTTCAATATTCCAAGTGTTAAGGTCAAGCTCTGTTCCTTCAAACTCTTCGCTCCATACAAGTTCGTATTCAGTAAGTTCAACGTTTACGATACAACTTACCGACTCACTACCTACTGTAGCTGTAATTACTGCGGTACCTTCACTTAGTGCGTTAATCTTGCCATAAAACACAGTAGCGATTTTTTCATTACTACTTGACCATGTTACCGGTTCGGATGACACTGGTATTGTGGTTAATGTTAATGTTTTTGATTCGCCAGGTTTTATAGATATTAGTTGTTCGTCTAACTCTAAAACCGTTGTAGTAGGGTTCTGAGGCTGTTGTTCATCGCATGCCACAAATGTTGCGGCACAAAGAATAGCAATAAAACAAGCAAAAATTTGCTTCATAAATAGTCGATAATTGGTTGTTTAATAAAAAGTTCTAAACCTTCAACACTCTCTTCTCTTCATTGGTTTAGTTAGTAGTCATGTGGGCGATCAGACCCACATGACTGATGAATCTGTATAGATTCTTATTTTTTGTAGATGAAAATAGCATCAATGTCAAGAGCAGTACCTGCAGTACCACCGCTAAGAACATAGAATACGTTGAAATCTACAGCGTTGTCGTTACTATATACAACACCGTTTTTAGTGAATTCAGTCATTGGGATATCAATATGATTCCATTCACCATCGGTAGAGTAGTTAGCGAAAGCAGGGAATGTGTCGCCACCATCAACGAAAGCGTTAGGGCCAATAGCTACACCAGCTTTGCTTCGCGAAGACTCAAGACCAAAAAGGTGAGAAGTAGCAGTACGACCTTTAATAGCAATGTGCAAGAAATACTCTTCTGGGTTTTCAGAAATTGCAGACATTAAGTTAAGTTTAGCAAGATCTTTTACGTTGATACCGAAACCAGACCAACCAACATTAGTTACGCTGAGGCTAATCCATGGTTCTACTTCACCAAAAGAGTTAGGACCTGAACTGTTACCAGCTTCGTAAGTGTTTTCCCAGATATAAAGGAAAGCATCGTTTTCGTTTGGACGAAGGTCAGCTACTACTTTATCGGCAATAGTTTGGAAAGAATTCTCGTCTAAAGTAATTACATAATAGTTGCTACCATTCAAAGCTTCAGTGTCGGTAGCACTTGTTGAAGCAACCACAGTAACTTCACATTGAGCGCTTAATGAACCAATTGTAGCAACAATAGTTGTTTTACCTACAGCAACACCAGTGATAACACCGTTTGCTACAGTAGCAATAGCAGCATCTTCCGATGCCCAAGTGATAGTACCTGTAGCGTTTGATGGAGTTACTACAGCAGCAAGTGTTGTAGTAGCATCTACTTCTACCTCAACAGCGTTACTGCTTAAGATAATGTTTGTAGGGTTAATTACTACATCTTCGTTTGTGTTCTTGTCGCACGCGGTAAATAATACCATGATAGCACTAAATGCTACAGCAAGAAATTGTTTTGTTTTCATACGATTGAATTTTTTGATAAAAAGTTGTTTGTATCTTAAATAAATAATTAATATCCAGGGTTCTGTGTCATCGGATTAAGTTCTATCTCTTTACTTGGGATAGGCAATAGCTCATGTTTACCTTTAATGAATTCAGCCATCTGTGCACGGCATTCAGCTGTTTCAGTAGCTTTATAAGCATCCATAACCTCTTTTGCTATTCCCCAGCGGCAGATGTCGAACCAACGGTGTCCTTCCATAGCCAATTCCGTACGACGTTCTTGACGTATTGCTTTACGAAGGTCGTCTTGATTGTCTGAATAATTACCATAAGGGAATTCAGGTAATACATTCTCTGCTGAGCTTAAGTTACGTGCACGTGCGCGTACTTGTTCTAAAGCCGATTTTGCTGCTGCTAAGTCGCCAGTCTCACATGCTGCTTCAGCATACATTAAGAGAACGTCGGCATAACGAATTTGCTTATTGTTCAATGGTCCGCGCGAGTTATGAGCTAAACCAGGTATAGTACCATCTAATTCAATCCACATAATCTTACGGTTCAAATAACGTGAGCCAAGATAGATCTCCTCTTCAGGGTTGTCAATCTGTGCATCTGTAGGATTTAAGATTGTCAAATCACGGCGAGGGTCGTTAGCCTCGAAAGCATTGTAAAGGTTCTGTGTAGGTTTGTTGAACCCCCAACCACCGCCTAATTGCGATGAGCGAGAACGAGTAAGTACTGGAGTGTACGACCCGCGAGAGAAACCATTCCCTTCGCCATAGTCACTTGTAGCCTCTTCCATATATTGAATTTCAAAAACAGACTCTATGCTGTTCTCGCCAGCTAAAGTATAGTTTGAGAAGAAGTTAGGTACTAGGTCGTATTCGTTTGAACTAATGATAGAGTCGCCCCAAGCTTTTGCAGCCTGATAGTTTTGAGTATAAAGATTTGCTTTAAGCAACATGGCCTGAGCAGCACCCTTTGTTGCACGACCTAAGTCGCTACTTGAGTATTCACTTCTGTGCCATAGATTCTGATTTGCAATCTTTAGATCTTCTATGATGAAATCGTAGATTTCTTCAGCTGTAGCACGTGGTTGTTGCCATTTATCGGCCGATAGAATAACAAAGTCTATCTTAGGTACTCCACCAAATGTGCGAACTAAACGGAAATAGTAGTAAGCACGTAGGTAGTGTAATTCGCCAATGAGACGTTTTTGTACACTCTCGTTCATAACAGTGTCTGTGCTCATGTTAGGAATTTGGTCTAAAGCTAAGTTACAACGACCAATACCTTGGTATTGTGCACGGTAATATTCTAATGCTACACCATTATTAGTATTTGTTTTCCAGTTCTCAAGGTCGTATACATCGGCCATATCGCCAATGGTTTGTCCACCTTTAAGAGCATCGTCGCTCATGACATCGCCAATAAACCACTCACTAAAGTAAGTGCCATTATATTCCCACATTAAAGGCACGTAGGCGGCTGTTGTTGCTTGAATAGCAGTTTGCCCATTAGAGAAGAAGTCCTCTAATTTTGTTATTCCTGGAGCCGGTTCTGTAAGCCAGCCATTACAACTGGTTAATGAAACTGCCGAAAGAACTACTGCAGCAATAATATTCTTATTTGTTTTAAAATTTAAAAGTTTCATATCGTGATGTTTTTATTTTGTTCCACTATATATAAGTAGATTAGAAATCAACGTTTACACCGAATGTAAAGGTGCGGCTTTGTGGATAGTTACCATAGTCTACACCACCACCTACTTCTGGGTCATAACCAGAATAGTTGGTTAGAGTGAATAAGTTGCTTGCTGAAATATAGAAACGTAAACGATTAATAGTCGCTTTTTGAGTCAAGCTACGTGGTAAAGTATATCCTAATTGAATGTTCTTTAAACGTAAGTAAGCTCCACTTTCTACGAAACGGCTTGAGGTAGCATAGTTCATTGAGTTACCATACGGATTAGGAATGGTACCGCTTGGATTAGCTTCTGTCCATACATTACGCATTTGAGTACCTAATGTAGATTCAGTTCCTTTACCTTCTGTGCGTACACGAACAGCATTATAGATCTCATTTCCAAATACACCTTGGAAGAATAATTGTAAATCAAATCCTTTGTATTCTGCACCTAAGTTCAAGCCATAGGTTAACCATGGGAATGGATTTCCAAGGTTTGTTTTGTCGTTATCATCAATTTTACCATCGCCGTTAAGGTCTTTAAATTTAGCATCGCCGGCGTGTACTGGAAGTTCATTGTAATCATAGCTATGAAGATGTTGCCATGCTTCAGAATCCGATTGGTAGATACCTTCGTATTCATAACCCCAGAAGGTGTAAAGTGGCAAGCCTTTATCAACTAAAGTTACATCTCCATAAATTGGAGCACCACCATTTAATGCTGTAAGTTTATTCTCAACAAACGATACGTTAGCACCTATGTTATAGCTAAATTCACCTACTTGGTTCATGTGGTCTAATTGAATTTCAATACCACGGTTACGAACAGTACCTACGTTCTTTACACCATCGTAACGGTTACCTACGTGTGCAGGAGCCTTTACAAACATCAACATATCTTTAGTGTCGCGTTGGTAGAACTCTACCGAACCAAATAATTTATTATTCCAGAAACCGAAATCAAGTCCGATATTGAATTGTTCTGTAGTTTCCCATTTGCCACCTTGGTTTACATAGGTAAGTACAGTTGCACCATTAGCTAATATTTGTTCACTACCTAAGATATAGTCTACGAAAGTAGGACCCGCATTAAACATTGATAATGTAAAGCTGTTTTCGCCAATTTTATCGTTACCAATTTGTCCCCAACCTGCACGCAATTTCAAATTGTCAAGGTTTGAGAAGTTCTGCATAAATGGTTCTTCACTGATTCTCCATGCAAGAGCTGTAGAAGGGAAGTAACCCCACAAATGTTCTGGGAACTTGCTCGAAGCATCGGCACGGAAGTTCACAGTTAACATATAACGGCTCTTATAAGAGTAGTGTGCACGACCCAATAGAGAGAAACGGCGTTCGCGAGCAGCACCATCACTTGCAAAAGTGCGGTCGTCTGTGGTTTGATTCAAATACCAGTTGTTATTACTTGGGTTCAAGATGCTAGCTCCAGAACCACCTATAGTATAGTAGTTATACTCTTCCATGGTTTGACCAACCATGAACGACAAGCCATGATCTTTAATATCTACGTTATAGGTCAAAATGTTTTCCCACATTAAACGCATACCGCGGCTCATGCTGCTTGAAAGGAAGTTCTTGTCCGATTTGTCAAAGCTTGAATACTCATAAGCATCTTTAAATAGCTTATTACGGTTGTATTGTAAGTCCATGCTAACATCTGAACGGAATGTCATACCTTTGATAGGGTAGATTTCCAAATAGATATCGCCCACAAAACGTTCAATCTTATCTTCAGGATGGCTGTTTTGTACCATTGAGAACGGATTTACTACGTTCTTAAAGTTCGAAGATGCAGCAATCTGTCCACCTAAGTCTTTACCTGCGTTATTTGTAGCACCTAATGCATAGTGTGTTGGATCCCATGGAGCCATAGCTAAAGCAGCCGAAAGAATTGAAGCACCTGGACTTGCATTGTTGTACATGGCATTACGTCCTTTAGAAGAAGAAATAGAGAAGTTTTCTCCTACCTTTAACCATTTTCTTACTTTGAAAGACGAATTGGTACGTACAGTAATACGTTCGTAGTCTGAACCTATAATAGTACCTTGTTGGTTAAAGTAGCTACCACTAACAAGATAGTTGTAGTTCTCTCCAGCACCATCTATAGATAAGCTATAGTTCTGGATAGGAGCATTGCTGCGGAATACTTGGTCTTGCCAATCTGTTTCTACGCTGGCATAATCATAATCTACCGGATAATAAGGAGAGTTTCCTAAACGGTAACCTTGCAACCAGGCATTGAAACCATTCTTTTCATAGAAATTCTTCTCCGAAGCTACATTGTTAAGTCCAATAATAGTCTCTGCCATCTCTTGACTCTTCATTAAATCAAGTCTTTTAGGACTGTTTTGGAAACCTATATAGCCATTGAAGCTAATGTTAGCCTTACCTTCTTTACCTTTCTTTGTAGTAATCATGATAACACCATTAGCACCACGAGAACCATAAATGGCTGTTGCCGATGCATCTTTAAGAATCTCTGTCGATTCAATGTCATTTGGACTTAAGAAAGTAATATTGTCTAGCATCACTCCATCTACAACATATAGAGGAGCACTATTGTTTGTGGTTCCGATACCACGAATACGTACTTCGGCAGCAGCACCTGGCTGTCCGCTATTAGCATTTACGGTAACACCGGCAGCACGACCTTGAAGTGCTTGGTCTAAACCTGCGGCGGGTGTCTTTTGTAACTGATCGGCTTTAATGGAACTTACAGCACCTGTAAGGTCACTCTTTTTCATCGTGCCATAACCGATTGCCACTACTTCATCTAACATTTGGTTGTCAGATTCTAACTTAAAGTTTACCGGACCTTCCGATTCTACTTTATGTTCAATACTTTTATAACCCATGAACGAGCATACAATAATATCGCCTTTATTAGCTTCAATATTATACATTCCATCAAAATCGGTTATTGTACCACGTTGGGTACCTTTAATGGTGA
>CAMTOX010000085.1 GCA_947074225.1 uncultured bacterium | reverse complement strand
TATTTGCAAAGTAATTTAATATATAAAGCGTATTATGTTTAAATATTTCGTTTTTAAATTAATTGCATAAACAAATTTAATTATCTGATATAAAGAATTTTACGTTCTTCA
Source organism: uncultured bacterium (assembly GCA_947074225.1). Taxonomy (GTDB): domain Bacteria; phylum Bacteroidota; class Bacteroidia; order Bacteroidales; family Paludibacteraceae; genus CAMTOX01. The sequence continues at coordinate 7,541 of CAMTOX010000085.1, read as the reverse complement.
TTTAGTTGCTATAAAGTATTTACCTTATAAAGAAATATACTATTTCATGTTCTTATAAATTCATTTTTTCAGTTTGTTTTTTGTTCTTTTTTCTTTCATTTTTCTATTACATTTCTTTATATTGTAAATCAAGGTACTTGTACAATCGTATTGTATTTACCATACATTAACAATGTTTATCATTAAGAAATAGAAATTAGCTCTGTTTTTGTATTTAATCAGACAATATCTTTTGCTTCTATATATACAATTCTATATGAATATTAATTTACTAATAATACCACATTATGAAGAAAAATTTACTTTTATTTTTTAGAAAAATCATGTTTCAATTATGCATGATGCTTGTGATGTTGGTTTGTTCAGTAAGCATATTAAATGCTCAGGCTGTTACTTTACCCTATTTTTGTGGTTTTGAAGATCCTGCAGAAAATGCTTTATGGACAATCGTAAAAGGTAGTGCTTATAACAATACCTGGGTTTTTGGTACTGCTGAGGCCAATCAGGGTACTCATAGTATGTATATTTCTTGTGATAATGGCGCAACAGCATCTTATACAACAACAAAAGGTTCAGCAATTGCTTATAGAACATTTAATTTACCTGCCGGCCGTTATCAAGTAGATTTTGATTGGATGGCCTTAGGAAATGGTACAGATATGTTGTATTGCGCTTGGGTTTCTTCTACAACAGAGCCCGTAAATGCTTGGGCAACGAACAATAATGGTGCAGGTTCTGGTGTAAAGATGTATGCTAAACCTTGGCAAACCTATGGCACTAGTTCAGATACAATCATGTCGAGTTATGCTACTTGGCAACATGGTTCTTTCGAGGTTAACTCTGCTGGTACTCCAGTAAAACTGGTTTTCTTCTGGACTAATGCTCAAACAAGTGCCAATAATCCAGGTGGTTGTATAGATAACGTTCAGATAAATCTTAAGACAGCATGTCCTAAACCTACGAATCTTACGTTTAATATGGGCTCTACTGCCGATGTAGGTACATTAACTTGGAGTAGTAATGCAAACTCTTGGGATGTGATGTATAAGAACTCTAACGATGTTTCTTGGACAACTCATAATAATGTTACGCAAAGAATTGATTCTATTACTGGATTAACCAAGGGTATTTATACGTTTTGGGTACGTGCTCATTGCGATGACGATACCAGTTCTTGGACTGTAATCACAAATGTACTTGTTTATACCTCATTAGCTGCTTGTGTAGATTATATTGATTTAAATGGTCCAAATGTGACATGTCATACCGGTGTGTTCTCAAATCCATATCAATTAGTAGGTAAGGTGGATAATGGTTTTCTTTCCTCTTCGAGTAGACATACAGTGCACTATGGTTTAGGAGCCTACGACCCTCGAACGGGAAATGGCTTGCCAACGGTACCACGTGGTGAGGTTGCTTCAGTACGTTTAGGGAACTGGGAAATTAATGCTAAAGCAGAATCTATAACCTACGATATATTAATAGACTCTTCTGCAACTATCTTACTTCTTAAATATGCTGTTGTACTTCAAGATCCAAATCATGGTTACTCAGAACAACCTCGTTTCCGTTTAGAGTTGCTGGACCAAAATGGTTCTGTTATTGACCCAACTTGTGGTGTGGCCGACTTTGTTCCAGGTACTAATACTCAGGATTGGCATGTGTATGGAAGTGGGTATGATATAGTGAAATGGAAAGATTGGACCACAATGGGTTTAAATCTAAGTCCTTATATTGGTCAAACTATTAAAGTGCGTTTTACTACTTACGACTGTAATGCATCAGGACACTATGGATACGCTTACTTTACTTTAGACTGCGCCCAAGCATTACTTGAGGGTGAAACTTGTGGTGGTGCAACAACAACAAGTATACGTGCTCCAGAAGGATTTGCCTATCAGTGGTATTCAGTAAATAATCCAGGTGTTATTGTAAGTACTAATCGTACGTTTAGTGCTTCAGAGAATGATACTTCAGATTATATATGTAAAGTAATGTTGCTTGAGAATCCAAATTGTTATTTCAATTTAACATTATCTCTTTTACCTAAGTGGCCAGTAAGTCAATCGTTGACAAGATGGGCTCCAAGAGATTGTAAGAACCGTGTTGAATTCATGAATAAGAGTTTTATTAATTCAAACCGTGGTGCAACGACCGATGTTCCTAGTACTTATTATTGGAGTGTAACTAATGGACAGACCTCACGTGAAACCGATCCAATTTTCACATTCCCTAATGAAGGTGGGCAATATACGGTGACTTTAGTCTCGAGTATGGCAGAAGATCAGTGTCTAGACACATTATTGATTGATATTAATGTACCACCAATATTAGATTACGATACTATTGTAAAAGCCAATATTTGTGAGGATGGTACATATATTCATAATAAAAAACCATATACAGATGAAGGTCTCTATGTAGATACTTTCAAGACGTTCTGTGGTTGCGATAGTATTGTAACATTAAATCTTCAAGTTCATGCTGAATTTAAAGAATATGTTTATGATACTATTTGCGAGGGCACCATTTACGACTTTAATGGTTATATGTTAAGTACTACAGGTGTTTATACAGATACGCTTCTTTCGTCTATGGGATGCGATAGTATAGTGACGCTTTATTTGCAGGTGAATCCTGTTCTTTCTATAGTGTTTGACCCTGTAGCAGAAATTTGTGCTGACGATCCGAATTTCACTATAACATTTACCCCATCTTATAACCCGACTAGTTATGCCATAAACTTTGGGGCAACGGCGTTGGCAGCAGGCTTTGTCGATATAGAGTCGCCATATTTAGATAACTCTATTACGGTGACGTTGCCTGACGTTTGTCCGCCTGATTATTATACTGCTAATATAATCTTCTATGATAGTACTTATTTCTGTGGTAATGTTATCATGCCAATGAACTTTGCAGTGCTTTATCCAGATACTATTATGAAACAGAAGTTTAATAATGTGATATCTCTTAAGAATTCAGATTTTAACGGAGGATTTAATTTTACAAGCTATCAGTGGTATAAGAATGGTGCTCCAATACCTGGTGAAACAAGCTCGTATATTTATTTAGGTGAAGGTAATACATTAAGTACAACCGATAACTACCGTGTTTCTGTAACTCGTGCCGATGGTAGTTCTTTAATGAGCTGTCCATATACACCAAAGTCTCCACGTCCTGCTATTAATATTACGCCATCTATTGTTGGACCAAGTGAACAGATACGTATTACGATATTAGGTAAGGGTGAAGCTAAGTTATGGACAACGGGTGGTATACTATTGCGTAGTGTAACTCTCTATGAAAATAATTATATCATTGCGCCTTCTGAACCAGGTGTTTACCTATTGCAGGTGGTTGATGAGTCAGAACGTCGCGTAGAACGTATCGTTGTTACAAATACAAAATAGTCAATAATTGACAGAAATGAAATGGAATAATATAGTGGTATGACAACTATTCTTTGTTGAATATAAAAGGATATTTATAATTACTATTTGACCGATTTAATAAAACAATATCACTATGTCGATCTGCAGATTGATGAGTGATATTGTTTTTTTATTATTTATAGTTTGTGACTTGCTATTTGATAGATAGTTGTTCTATATAGTAAACTACGCAATATATGAGGTTCTATTCCTCTGTTAGAATAGAGAAGCATATAAAACATAAAAACAGAATAAATACCATATCATTGCTTATAAGATAGAACTGGTCCTTTTCAATCTCATCTTTTTAAAACGCGAATTACTATGAAGAAAATTTACTTTAGTATCATCTTATTTATTACTACCATAACATTCTCTTCATTATATGCTCAGGGAGTGTTCTACTCTTCTGGTTTTGAGTCGAGCAACGACACAGTGGGATGGGTTTTTGTAAACGATAGTTACAATAGTTGGGCAGTAGGTAATGCATCTGTATTATCAGGAAGTAAAGGGTTATATGTCTCTAATAATGGAGGTAGTACGGCCACTTATCACACTGCCGATAGTTCATTGATTATGGCCTACTATACTTTTACGTTGCCTGTAGGGGTAAAATATGCTATTACTTTTGATTGGCGTGCAAATGGTGAAGTGGGTTCTGACGAGCTCTCGGTATGTTTTATGGATAGTATCCTAACTCCTATGAGTGCAGGGGTCAATGCTACATATCCGAATTGGTATGCACAAACATTTAAGCAAAAGATTTCGGGTGCACGTGGTTACTCTAATTGTGCATTTGAGATTGTTGGTAGCGGACAACCTCAACGTGTGGTATTTATTTGGAAAAATAATGGTAATAACATAGGAGTTCCTAATAGTGGATGTATAGATAACTTCTATATTCATGAATTATCAATAATGAATTATGATTGCGATTTTAGTGATTCGGTAGAAAATGCAAAATGGAAATTACAGGGTCATAGAAATTGTGTAAATAAATGGGTTATAGGAGGTGCCGATTATAACTCTGCTCCTTCAGCTCTCTATATCTCGCCCGATTCTGGTGCTACTTCCTCGTATGTTAATAATGAAGGATGGGTTACAGCTTCTAGAACCTTTATTTTATCGCCTGGTGTAACCTATGATATTTCTTTTGATTGGAAATGTTTTGGAGAAGTATCTTTGGACTATATGTATGTGTGTTGGGTTACTGACTCGACAGAGGTTGTGGGCTCTAATGCGAATACTTCTATACCAAGTTGGTCACGTTCTTCTTCAAAAGCAGTGAATCCTGGATTTACTACCGATTCTAAACAGATGGTACGTTCATCAACTTGGAAATCGGCAAACTTCTCTGTTATAGGAACAGGTAAGCCAGCCCGTTTGGTGTTTTTGTGGGTTAATAACGCTTCTAAGATTATGTTACCTGGTGGTGTAATAGATAACATACAGATTTATTCTCGCAATTGTCCGAAACCTGAGGATGTGAACATAAATTTAATGGGAACAGCTGTGACCATGACTTGGAGTGGCACAGGTTCTAATTATGAGATTCTATATCATAATGATTATGGCACTGACGATACTTGGTTCACCTTGAGTGGACAAACATCGCCAGCACAATTTACTCTTCCAGAAAAAGGCAGATATGCTATCTGGATACGTAATGTTTGCGATAGTACTGAGAATAGTATATGGGTGAAGGCGAATGATAAACTAGTGGTAACAAATGAAGGTTGTATAAATTATCTCGATTTTAGTAATAGGCAAATGGTTCAAGGTTCATATGGCTCTTATTCGAATCCATATGCCAATCAAGGTATTGTAGATTTCGGTCAGTATGATGCAAATAGCAGACATACCGTAAATATTAGTCAAGATAGAGACGAACGTACAGATAATATGTTACAGGTAATTCCTCCTGGTGATCTTGCTTCCATACGATTAGGTAACTGGTTGGGAGGTGGTGAAGCAGAAGGTATAACATTTACCTATGTTGTTGACTCTGCTATGCCTATTTTATTATTGAGATATGCAGTAGTATTGGAGGATCCTTCTCATGATCCACCAGAACAACCTCTGTTTAAGATTGAGATTTTGGATATGCTAAATAGAATTATCGACCCAATATGTGGTGCTGCAGAGTTTATTCCTGGAGTAAATACCACAGGATGGCACATTTACGGGGATGTTGTATGGCACGATTGGGACCTGATAGGTTTAAACTTATCGTCTCTTGCCGGACAAAACATAAAAATAAGACTTACGACTAAAGATTGTATCTATACGGTTCATTACGGATACGCCTATTTCTCCTTAGATTGTGATAAAGCAGCATTGGAGGGGATAAGTTGTGGTGAATCAACACCAGATAGTGTGTGTGCACCTAAAGGATTTTCCTATTTATGGTACAAAAAGAATGATCCATATGTTGTGGTTAGTCAGGAAAGGTGTATTCAGCCTACTGTAGGCGATACCTGTGAGTATGTTTGTAAAGTAATATATCCAACTAATCCTGGATGTTTCTTTAATGTGTCGGCAGTGTTATCGCCAAGATGGCCTTTAGCCAATGCTACCTTTAAATGGAATCCTACGGAATGTAATAATACGGTAGAGTTTAGAAATCTTTGTACTGTGACTACCGAAATCGGGATACTCAATAATGTTAATGTAGATGAGGTCTATTGGGATTTTGGTAATGGCATGACTTCACATGAGAAGAATCCTATTGTAGATTATGGTCCAGATGGTGGTACTTTTAATGCTATGATTGTGGCAAGTATGGCAAACGATGAGTGTTTGGATACATTTCGCTTTGAAGTTGTGGTACCAAAGATAGAATCGAATCTTAAGAGTACAGAAGTGAAAATATGCGAAGGACAAAGCACGCGCTTCAATGGTAAATACTATACCGAAACAGGAACTTATAGAGATACACTATTGACAGCTGCCGGCTGCGATAGTATATTAGAACTTAAATTGACAGTATCCGACCTTTTCGAGGTTAAAGATACAGTAGTCATTTGTGAGGGTGAACCTTACGATTTCAACGGCATCTTAATATACGACTCGGGCGACTATCAAGATAAGCTTATTACTGGAGCTGGTTGCGATAGTGTCGTCTATTTAAATATAACCATTAATCCTGTCATGAAGATTGAATGGAATGAGATGACGGCTATTTGTGAGGACGATGAATCGTTTGTGATTGGCTATCAGAATAATGGTAGTACACCAACAAAATACAGCTTAATGTTTAATGATAAAGCTAAAGGCGTTGGATTTATAGATAAAGAGGAAGTGGTGAGCGATAATATCATTACAATACCATTACCAAGTGGTATTAGAGCAGGAGTATATGAGGCTCAAGTGCGTTTTGTGGATGAAAAATTTGACTGTGGAGAGCATTCTGTTCCAATGAACTTTGTAGTAAATTATTCTAAGATGGTTATAAAACAGCTATGGAATGATGTTCTAGGATTAAAGAATATGACTTATAATGGTGGTTATGATTTCCAGAGTTATCAATGGTATCGCAATGATTCCATCATTAATGGAGCAACTAAAGCAAACTATTATGTTGAGGGTGGAGAGTTAGATTTCAACTCCTATTATCAGGCACGAATTCTTAGAAGCGATGGGGTAGAACTATTTACCTGTCCGTTTTATCCTCAGCGTTTATCAGATGATATAAATGTAACACCTATTACCATAGTGAGTCAACAGTTTATTGTTGAGGCACCACAAAAAGGAAAGGTAAAAGTTTATTCATCTACTGGAATCTTAGTGATGATATATGATATTATGGATGGTGAGAATGAACTCAGAGCTCCATCTTATCCAGGTGTCTATTTAGTTAAGATAGAACTTAATGATGGCTTACAAAAGACCACTCGATTAATTGTTAATAATAAATAAGCAGTATGATTTGATACATTATAGAGAGAATATGAAATGTATTCTCTCTATAACTCCCCTTCTCAATATTGATATTTAAATAGTATAAAATCCAAATAACTACTTCTTTAAGCGCCAATCATGTTTCGCTAACAATAAATAACTGTAGATCGGAAGAGCACACGTCTGAACTCCAGTCACATTCAGAAATCT
>CAMTOX010000084.1 GCA_947074225.1 uncultured bacterium | reverse complement strand
CATACGAGATTTCTGAATGTGACTGTAGTTCAGACGTGTGCTCTTCCGATCTATCCTATGCAATTATTCCAAGTAGGATTCCTATTAAGTTATAGTGCCGTACTTTCGATACTCTATTTTTATCCAAAAATAAGTGTTCTATGGGAACCTAAAAATAAATTGGTTAAATGGTCATGGGAATTAACAACAATCTCTTTAACTGCTCAAATTGGTACCTTACCATTTGTGCTATACTTTTTTCATCAATTCCCGATTTATGGCTTATTGAGTAATTTTATAGTGATACCTGCTGCTTCAATTATCATTTACGGAACATTACTGCTTATTATAATAAGTTGGATACCATTAATTCCAGTGTTGTTAGGAGTTATACTGAGTTTGTTTATTAACTTAGTAAATATACTGTTGAGATTAATAGGCAGTATACCTGGTGCAACAATAGAGTTTCCCATTAATCTTCTACAGGTAATTATACTCATAGCAATAATAGTTGTGTTTGGACTATTATTTCAATCTGTTAAAGCAAAAAGAGTTATTCTATTGCTGTCATTAATATTACTCTTTATAATAACAGTTTTCTATAATCGATATTTAGTAAATAGAACTCCACCTGAGGTAAAAGTAAATGGAAATAGCTCTCATACAGTAATTGAAAGTTATAATGGTAATACATATACTCTTTGGAGCAATGATAGCACACTTGCCTTAGAATCTTTTAAAAGGTATTATAATAAGAATAAAATTGTGAGTTGTGTTTCAGATACTTTGCTTATCTCTAATGTCTTTGAACAAGATGGTGTGAGCTACTTATATTTAAAAGAAAATTGGTTTAAAGGCATGCTAAGTAACGAACCATTAACAATAGATGTGGTGATAATAGATAGGGGTATATATCCTTCTAAACGTTTGTTCGACTCTTTTATATCGCCAAAGTTGCTAATAGTAACTCCACGTGTTTATAAGAACCATAGAGATGCTTTTGAGGAACTTTGTCAAGAGTTTAATATTTCATTTTATTCTATCAATGATGAAGGGATATGGAGTAGTAATAGTGACTAATTACATAACACACTCATATAAATGCTTTATAATGAGAGAATCTTATTGTAGTAATTAACAATAAGTTGCAATATGTTAATCAAACAGTACTATTATATATGAAATTATCATTAAAAACTGGTTGAAGTTTTATTATTTTTATTTATCTTTACATGAGAAAAAAAACGATATCATTATTATAAACACAGTTAATTATAACATTATGACCTTAAATGAATTAAAAGAAGCATTTTTAGATGTTTACGGCAAAAATAGCCAAGCAGTTTATTTTTCCCCAGGCCGTGTAAATTTAATTGGTGAACATACCGATTATAATGGAGGATTTGTATTTCCATGTGCATTAAGTTTTGGCACCTTTTTATTAATGGCAAAGAATGATGATAAAGTAATGCGTTTCCGCTCTTTAAATCAGCCAGAAGAAATAGTATTAGATTTTAATCAATTAACAGAACCTCTTGATAAAAGTTGGGTTAACTACCCATTAGGAGTCATAGCACAGTTTGTAAAACGTGGCATTGCTATTGAACAAGGATATGATATGTTATTCTGGGGCGATGTTCCGAATGGGGCAGGTTTATCTTCATCGGCAGCATTAGAAGTAGTAACCGCATTTGCATTCAATGATCAGTTGAATACAGGCTATGACAGAACTGAACTAGCTAAAATAGGTCAGAAGTCTGAACATGAATTTGCAAAAGTAAATTGCGGAATTATGGACCAGTTTGCTAGTGCCCAGGGTAAAAAAGATCGTGCTATATTCTTAAATTGCGATACTTTAGAGTTTGAATTAGTGCCTGTTAAATTAGAAGGGATTAAAGTGCTAATCTCTAATACACATAGTCCACATAAATTAGATTCAGGTGCCTATAATCAGCGTGTTGCCGAATGTAAAGCAGCTGTAGAAGCTTTGAATAAAGTAAAATCAGTAAAATGTTTAGCCGAGTTAGATCAAAAAGAGTTTGATGAAATTGGCACTGCTATTACAGACAAAGTGGCATATAGACGTGCTCGCCACGTAGTTGGCGAAGTGCAACGTACTGTTGATGCTGTTGAAGCATTAAAAGCTGGTGATATTGAAACATTTGGTAAACTCATGAATGCTTCGCATGTATCGCTTCGTGATGACTATGAAGTAACAGGACCTGAATTGGATGCTATGGCCGAAGAGGCATGGAAAATTGAAGGTGTACTAGGATCGCGCATGACCGGAGGTGGATTTGGTGGTTGTACAGTCTCATTAGTAAAAGACGAAGCTATTGATAACTTTAAAGAACAAGTTGGTAAGAACTATGAAAAACGCACTGGAATAAAGCCTGATTTCTATGTTGCAGAGATTGGCGATGGTGCATATAGAGTTGAATAATAACTAATAAATAATTCAGATATGATCGATAGAGCATCTTTTGATAAAGTTATTGACGGAAAACAAGTAGGACTATATACTATTTGTAATGAGAATGGTATGTTTGTCGATATCACTAACTATGGAGCAAAAATTGTTTCATTAAATGTTCCAAATAGTAAAGGTCAAATTGCCGATGTTGTCTTAGGTTTTAAAACACTTGATGAATGGATGGAAAAAGAGACCTATTTCAATACTGTTGTGGGTAGATATGCAAATCGGATAAAAGATGGTAAATTCACATTAGATGGTAAAGAGTATTCTTTAGCGATTAATAATGGAACCAACCATTTACATGGTGGAAATATTGGTTTTAATCAGAAGGTTTGGGATGTTAGAGAGGTTTCTTCAAGCTCTATTCAGTTACACTACTACTCAGAAAATGGCGAAGAGGGTTATCCAGGTAATCTTGAAGTTCTAGTAACCTACTCAGTGACAGAAGATAATGGTTTAACAATACATTATGAAGCTACTACAGACCGGCCTACAATTATTGGACTAACACAACATGCTTACTTTAATCTAAAAGGGGAGGGGAATGGTACTATTCACGATCATGAACTTACCGTAAATGCTGATTGGTTTACACAAGTGGACGATAGTTTTGCATGCGATGGTGTGGTTTTATCTGTAGACAAGCATGTCATGGACTTTAGAACGCCAGTGTTAATTGGTAACCGCATAGACGATCCTTTCTTTGCTGCAGGAAGAGGTATTGACAATAATTGGGTTATTAATAAAAACCAGTGTGGTGAATGTGCTTTAGCAGCAGTATTAACTTTCGAAGATAGAACCATGGAAGTATATACAACCCAACCTGGTATTCAAGTATATACAGGTAATTGGATAGAACAAAATAAAGGTAAGAGTGAAAAGGAATATGATGTACAGACAGCAGTATGTTTGGAAGCACAGAGTTTTCCAAACACTCCAAATATACCTCACTTTCCTACAGCTGTATTACGTCCTAACGAAAAATATGATGAGTGGTGTATTTACCAGTTTAAATAACTTTCATTTGAAAAATAAAAGCTGTTCGATTTAAATATCGAACAGCTTTTTTTATCTGGGAATATTCCTTCTAGAACTATTAATTATCCCTCTCTCAAATAATAGTCGGATAATACATCGCGCACTTTCTCAGGTGCTAAGCGCCCATATACTTTACTACCAATAGTTACTACTGGCGCTAATCCACAGGCACCTACGCAGCGTAAGCAGTCTATAGAGAAAAGACCATCGTCGGTAGTTTCTCCAACGCCAATGCCAAGTTGGCGCTTAAACTCATCGAGGACTTTCTCTGCACCACGCACGTAACAAGCAGTTCCCATGCATATTGAGATTGGGTACTTACCTTTAGGTAACATTGTGAAGTAACTATAGAAGGTTACTACTCCATATATTTTAGCGGCAGGAATATTTATCTCCTCGGCTATAACTTCTTGAACCTCCATAGGTAAGTAGCCTAATAAACTTTGGGTTCTGTGAAGAATATTAATCAATTCGCCTGGATCGTTATTAAACTCTCGGCAAATACCTTGTATCTCTTCAACTTTGCACTTAGGCATACATATTTTGTTTTCCATGATTAATTATTTCTTTTCTTTATCAGTACAACAAATAACTACTTTACGATCGTGATAGTGGGTGTGTAAGAGTGAATGAGCCAACTCATTATTAGGTTCGCCTAAGAACTCTTTATAGAGTGATATGATAAATGGATTCTCGTGCGACTTACGCAATTCCTTAGCAGAGTCGGCACAGTAGAGAGCCGCTTGACGTTTACGTAACACCTCCATATCGCCTCTATGGAAAGGTTGACCACCACCACCGATACATCCTCCAGGACATGCCATAACCTCTATAGCATGAAAAGGCGATTTACCAGCCTTAGCCTCTTCAACCAACTTTCGTGCATTAGCAAGCCCATGTGCAATACCAATATTAAGTTTTACACCTTCAAAATCTATAGTGGCACTACGTATGCCTTCAAAACCACGTAGCTCTTGGAAGTCAACCTTTGGTAGTGGTTTACCAGTATGCACTTCATAAGCTGTACGTACAGCGGCTTCAATAACACCACCTGTAGTACCAAAGATAACACTAGCACCTGTTGATTCGCCCAATGGAGCATCAAAATCACCTTCTATTAAGTGGTTAAAGTCTATATTAGCATAACGAATTAAGTGAGCTAGTTCACGTGTAGTGAGTGAATAATTTACATCGGCATCGCCATCTACTGCAAACTCTTCACGACCACATTCAAATTTCTTAGCTACACAAGGCATGATAGAAACTACTACTAAATCTTTACGATCGACACCTGCTATAGGGGCAAAATAGTTCTTAGCTATAGCACCAAACATTTGTTGAGGTGATTTTGCTGTAGAAAGATTATCTAGCATATCTGGATAGTGTTGCTCCATAAAGCTTACCCAACCTGGACAACATGAAGTCATTAAAGGTAGTTTAACCTCTTCATTACCTGCCAAGAACTCTTTTATGCGTCCCAATAATTCTGTTCCCTCTTCCATAATGGTAAGATCGGCAGCAAAATCGGTATCAAAAACATAGTCAAAACCTAACTGACGAAGAGCAGAAACCATTTTTCCTGTTACATCACTTCCTGGTTCATAACCAAAATCTTTACCTAAGGCTACACGTACTGCAGGAGCAGTTTGTACAACAACCTTTTTGCTTGGATTAGCTAGAGCAGCCAAAACTTCGTCAATATGTGTACGCTCTTCAAGAGCACCAGTAGGGCATATGGCCACACATTGGCCACAATAAGTACAAGTAGAACCCGAAATATCGCGTCCAAAAGCTGTGCCTACTACCGCTTCAAAACCACGATTAATGGCCGATAGAGCACCTACCGATTGAATTGTATTACAAGCCTCTTCGCAACGACGACACATAATACATTTATCCATATTACGAACAATAGAAGGAGATATGTCGGGAGTAAATTTAGAAATCTCTCCTTTATAACGTATCTCGCGAATACCCAAGTCGTGTGCTACCGACTGAAGATCGCAATAGCCATTTTTAGAACAAGTTAAACACTCGTTAGGGTGATTTGATAAGATTAGCTCCATTACTGTGCGACGTGCATTTAATACACGTGGCGTGTGTGTTTTAATAACCATATTGGCTGTACACTCTGTTTTACAAGCTGGAGCTAAATTACGACGGCCATCTACCTCTACAACACAAATGCGGCAAGCACCAGGTTGATTTTCATAGCATAAGTCGTGTAGTTTCATATGACACAATGTAGGAATGCGAATACCAACAGAATTCGCTGCTTCAAGAATGGTAGATCCTTTTGGAATCTCTACATTGCGATTATCTATAGTTAAATTAATTTTTTCCATTTATTTTACGTTATATTTCTTACCGAAATGAGATGCATTTCAGCGCTAAATTATTGAACAATGATAGCTTTAAATTTACACTTGGCTAAACAGTTACCACAACGGATACAAGTAGCAGGATCAATAACATGAGGATGTTTAACATCGCCTGAGATACAATTTACTGGGCATAAGCGTGCGCAAAGTGTACAACCTTTACACAAACTTGGCTCTATAAAGTAGTGTGTTAACGAACGACACTGATGCGATGGACAACGGTGCTCCTCAACGTGAGCCACATACTCTTCCCAGAAGTTCTCCATAGTTGAAAGAACTGGGTTTGGAGAGGTTTGTCCCAAACCACACAATGCGGTGTCTTTAATTACATAAGCCAAATTCTTCAAGTGATCTAAATCAGATCTCTCGCCTTTACCTTTTGTAATCTTGTCCAATATTTCATATAAACGTTTGTTACCAATACGGCAAGGAGCGCATTTTCCACACGACTCCTCAACAGTGAAGTCTAAATAGAATTTTGCTACAGATACCATACAATCATCTTCGTCCATAACAATCATACCTCCCGAGCCCATCATAGAGCCACAAGCTAGTAAGTTGTCATAGTCAATCGGAATATCTAAATGTTTTTCAGTTAAGCAGCCACCTGAAGGACCACCGGTCTGTACAGCTTTAAATTTCTTACCATCTTTAATGCCTCCACCAATATGGAAAATTACTTCGCGAAGAGTAGTTCCCATAGGTACTTCAATAAGTCCTACGTTGTTTACCTTTCCGGCTAATGCAAATACTTTAGTTCCTTTACTCTTCTCGGTGCCAATACTTGCAAACCATTCTGCTCCTTTTAATATTATTGGAGCAATGTTAGCATAGGTTTCAACGTTATTTACATTAGTAGGGTAGCCCTTGTATCCGCATTCACTTGGGAATGGTGGTTTTACCGTTGCCTCACCGCGATGTCCTTCCATAGAATGAATCAAGGCCGTCTCTTCGCCACACACAAAAGCACCTGCACCATAACGAATCTCAACATCGAATGAGAAATCGGTTCCGAAAATATTTTCTCCCAGTAGTCCCATTTCGCGTGCTTGGTCAATCGCTATTTTCAAACGCTCAATTGCTAACGGATACTCTGCACGAATATAGATTAATCCATGGTTTGCACCAGTGCAATAGCCGTTTATAGCCATAGCTTCAAGTACTGAGTGAGGGTCGCCTTCAAGGATAGAGCGGTCCATAAATGCTCCGGGGTCACCCTCGTCGGCATTACAAACCACATATTTAATATCCGATTTTACCTTACGTGTAATATCCCATTTTAAACCTGTTGGGAAACCACCACCACCACGGCCACGTAATCCAGAAGCAATAATATCTTTAATTACAGCATCTGGGTCCATTTGCAATACCTTACCTAAGGCAGCATAACCATCGCGTGCTATATATTCATTAATATTCTCAGGATTAATAAAGCCACAGTTACGTAATGCAATACGAACCTGTTTCTTATAGAAATCCATATGTTTACTATCGGCTACATGTTTTCCTGTATCGGGAGCAGTAAAGAGCATACGCTCTATTTTACGTCCTTTTACCACATGCTCACTAATAATTGTTTCAGCATCTTCAGGTTTTACCCCCACATAAAAGGTATTATCTGGTATTATCTTTACAATAGGACCCTGTTCGCAGAAACCAAAGCAGCCAGTACGAACTATTTGCACTTGACGCGATAGTCCATAGCGACTCACGGCTTCTTCTAAAGATTCAATAATTTGTTCACTTTGAGATGCACGACACCCTGTGCCTCCACATACCA